>NZ_DAMADT010000002.1:216100-281660 GCF_031997925.1 Lachnoclostridium sp.
ATTGTGATATGGGTGCAAATGGAACATTCCTCTTCTCTGATGCTGGTTTAAATCAGAATCCAAATGCAGAAGAGTTAGCAGCAATTGCAGGCTCCACAGCAAAGAGTTTTGAACAATTAGTTGGTTCTGAACCTGTTGTAGCTATGCTCTCTCATTCAACAAAGGGCAGCGCAAAGCATGCAGATGTTGATAAGGTTGTAGAAGCAACTAAAATTGCTCAGGAATTATACCCAGAATATAAGATTGATGGTGAGTTCCAGTTAGATGCAGCAATCGTTCCTAGCGTAGGTGCTTCAAAAGCTCCTGACAGCGATATTGCTGGAAAAGCTAATGTATTAATCTTCCCTGATCTTGATGCTGGTAACATTGGATATAAGTTAACACAGCGTCTTGCAAAGGCAGAAGCTTACGGACCATTAACTCAGGGTATTGCAGCTCCAGTAAATGACTTATCCAGAGGATGTTCTTCTGATGATATCGTTGGTGTTGTTGCAATCACTGCAGTTCAGGCACAGAGTAAATAAGAGCAAGTAGCGTAAGCGGATTGTGATTTGACATTAAATTATTATTTCTTAACAGGAAACTACAATTGTTTAGTTGAAGAATAAATAGTATAATATTTATTATACTGGGGGAACGATATAGAAGAACCAATTTTCGGATATATAAAGTTGCCCCGTGATAAATGAATTAAGAACATTATAAGGAGAAATACAATGAAAGTTTTAGTTATTAATTGCGGAAGTTCTTCCCTTAAATACCAGTTAATCGACTCTGTAACAGAACAAGCATTAGCAGTAGGTCTTTGCGAAAGAATCGGTATTGATGGCCGTCTTACTCATAAGTCTGCTGACGGTGAGAAGGTAGTTCTTGAGGATGCACTTCCAAACCATGAGGTTGCTATTAAAAATGTAATTGCTGCTCTTATGAATGAAAATTATGGTGTGATTAAGTCCTTAGATGAAATCAATGCTGTAGGACATAGAGTAGTACATGGTGGTGAGAAATTTGCTCATTCCGTAGTAATCAATGATGAAGTATTAAAGGCAATTGAGGAATGTAACGATCTTGCACCTTTACACAACCCAGCAAACCTTATCGGTATCAATGCATGTAAATCAATTATGCCAAACGTACCTATGGTAGCTGTTTTCGATACTGCATTCCATCAGACAATGCCAAAAGAAGCTTACCTATATGGTATTCCTTTTGAGTACTATGATAAATATAAGGTTAGAAGATATGGTTTCCACGGAACAAGTCACAGCTATGTTTCTAAAAGAGCCATTGAACTTGCTGGCTTAGATGCAAATAACTCAAAAGTTATCGTTTGCCATCTTGGTAATGGTGCATCAATCTCCGCAGTTAAAAATGGTCAGTCTGTAGATACTAGTATGGGTCTTACACCACTTGAAGGTTTAATCATGGGAACAAGAAGTGGTGATCTTGATCCAGCAATTATTGATTTCGTTGCGAAGAAAGAAAACTTATCCTTAGATGAAGTAATGAATATCTTAAATAAGAAATCTGGTGTATTAGGTATGTCCGGAGTATCTTCTGACTTTAGAGATATCGAAGCAGCAGCAAACGAAGGCAATGAGCATGCAAAAGAAGCGTTAGCTGTTTTTGCATATCGTGTTGCTAAGTATGTTGGTTCTTATATCGTAGCTATGAATGGTGTAGATGCCGTTGTATTTACAGCAGGACTTGGTGAGAACGATAAGAACATCAGAGCAGCAGTAAGCTCACACCTTGAGTTCCTTGGTGTATCTTTAGATGCTGAGAAGAATGCTCAAAGAGGTAAGGAAATAATCATCTCTAACCCAGATTCTAAGGTTAAGATTATGGTTATCCCAACAAACGAAGAGTTAGCAATCTGTAGAGAAGTTGTTGAATTAGTGTAGTATATTGTAAATTCCGGTAACCCTTGTAAAAGGGGAGCCGGGATTGTCTATCATAAGAAAAAACGATAATGAAGAGTAAATGTGGTTACACAATTCTGACATTTTATACAGTTAGGAGTTGACAAACCTTTTCCAAGCGTTTATAATACTAACAGTGTGAATTTTTGGGCGCTTACATTATGCGTTTTTTTAGACAGGAGTTACTTATGCTGATACAAATGTCTGAAGTCATGAATGTTCCGAATGGTCTAAAAGAATACACTGCACCGATTGAGTTTGATATTTTCGAATTAAATGGTGTTGGTTATTCTATAACCCATAAAGAACCGGTTAAACTTAGATTAACGAATCTTGGTAACCGAAAGATTCTGGTGGAAGCGAAAACGAATTTAGCGTTAGCCGTTCCTTGCGATCGTTGTTTAAAGGATGTAACAATCCATCAAGACATCGACGTGGCTACAGAGATTGATTTCTCGAAAACAGAGGAACAGCGTACCGAGGATTTAGATGAAACAGATTTTGTTTCCGGATATGATTTAGACGTAGATAAGCTTATCTATGAAGAAGTCTTGATTGGTTTCCCAATGAAGGTTCTGTGCAAAGAAGACTGTGAAGGAATCTGCAAGGTCTGCGGTGCTAACCTAAATGAAGGGGAATGCGGGTGTGACCGTACAGAACTAGACCCAAGAATGTCTGCTATCCGAGATATTTTTAACAAGTTTAAGGAGGTGTAATCAATGGGAGCTATTTGTCCAAAGAATAAACATTCCAAAGCTAGAAGAGATAGTCGTCGTGCAAACTGGAAGATGACTGCTCCAAACTTAGTGAAATGCAGCAAGTGTGGTGCACTTATGATGCCTCATAGAGTTTGTAAAGCTTGTGGATCTTATAATAAGAAAGAGATCATTGCTACAGCTGAATAATTTACTTATGATTTTGTAGTATAATACAAGGATGTTTCAATAATACTTGAGACATCCTTTTTTTCACGTTGCAACCATCGGGTGCACGTTCTCTGCGTAAGTTTAGAGGCTAGGTTCCATGGAACCTAGCCTCGATTTAGGTGCGGAGCTATTTTTTCTAGGCTTACTTTGAGCTGGAGAAAAGCGATTCCATGGATTAAAAGTACGAACGAATGATTTCACTAGCTATCTTATCACTGTGCTGTTCTAACAATTGTTCTGTAACTTCAAAAAATTGTTGCTTTTGTTTCCTTTCCAATCGAAAACTAGGTGTAAACATTGCGTAGGGTTGAGGTAAAAAGTACCCTGTTTTTTTGATATAGCAAGTATCAGGCTTTGCGTTTTGTCGATATTCTTTTTCTACATATTCCCCAACACTTTTATGAACAGCAGTATCTTCTAAAGGAAGATAATAATAGTCTTTGTAATTATCAAAATAGAATTTTAAAGTTCCATGAAAGAGAGCTATGGAGATACGCCCCTCGTTTTCGCTGGCATTTAGAGTAATGGGATATAAACTATCCATAACTTCATAGTTAGATTCTAACGTAAGCGATGTATGGAGTTGGTTATTTATATTAAAGTAAAAGTTCACTGTCATCTCAGTGACATCCCATTTATTTAATGTAATATTCCCTTCAAACAGTTTGACATAGGATAACATCGGTAAGATTCGTGGCAGATTTGAAATATCCTCAGCATTATGGAGGAGCAGCAATTGTCTTAAAATGCCTGAATCGTTTTTTTCTATACTAGGTAGTCCAGAAACAGGAGATACTTGATAATGAGAAGCACCAGATGTGTGCTTTTTTTCATAGGTATAAAGTGCAAGGAATTTAGTGAAGATAGGAATTAAATCACCACCAGAATACTGATCATTACGCTCAACCTTTAAAAAATCTTCTATTGTCTTTAGTTTTAAATTTTTGCTAGGCAATATTTTTTTATAAGGAATTAAATGTTTATAGATGTCAAAACTAAT
Organism: Lachnoclostridium sp.; assembly: GCF_031997925.1. Classification (NCBI taxonomy): domain Bacteria; kingdom Bacillati; phylum Bacillota; class Clostridia; order Lachnospirales; family Lachnospiraceae; genus Lachnoclostridium; species Lachnoclostridium sp. The sequence continues at coordinate 219,949 of NZ_DAMADT010000002.1, forward strand.
CATATGTTCAAAATTATAAGATAATTGATAAGTAGAGCATTTCTGTAACAAATATGGTATATCAAACCCCGAGCCGTTATAGTGAACTAACAACCGATAGGATTTTAAAAATTCAAAAAAGTTGGTTAAAAGTTCCTTCTCTTCTCTTATATCCTCCATAAACCATTGACGAAGTATGAAAGTAGATTGGTCAAAATAAGCGCACCCGATGAGATAAACATAAGACATCGCAGCGGAAAAACCTGTTGTTTCTATATCAAAAAATAAAATCTCCTGATTTGAGACATGATTAGAGGATAATAATGTTAAGTCATAGTCAAACGATGATTTTATTGGGGTTTCTATAATTTGCATAATACGGCTCCTTTCTCATAGAGTATTGTAGCAAATTCATAGATTAGATTCAATAGAAGGAATGATACCATAAGTGTTGTTTTTAATTTACTTATAATGTAATAAATATTACTTTATGGTATAATAGTGTACGAGAAAAAGCACGCTTTGCGAACTTTTTCTTGTTATGAACAATAGGTAAGTTTGGTAGTGGGAACCAAACGTGATTCTTAAACATAAGTAAGTTTGGATAGGGGATATCTACTTACTACATAGAATGGAGAGTAGGGATGGGGAACGATTTTAAAGACAAAAAGGGGATTGTAAAGAGCTATCTTAGTGGATTTCTACGTGGAGCTGTTGTTGCATTGTTAGTAATGATACAATTCGTTGGGATTGTTTTTCTATCCATATGGCTAAGAGGATATTCTTTCTACATTTATACCGTAATTGAAGTATTAAGTATTATTATAATCTTAAGCTTAATTAATGATAGTAGAAGTCCGTCCTATAAGATAGTATGGATTTGTATTATTTTGGTACTACCTTTAACAGGTCACATTATGTATGCTTTATGGGGGAAATCTGGTTCAAAAAAGAAAATTGAGAAAAAGGTACTTGGAAAACTTCGTCATGGTGCCACGTTTTATGAATATAGTAAAGAGACAATGAAAGAGTTTCAGAGTAGGTATCCAACCAAAACCCGAATGGTGAAATACCTAGAAGCACACACGTTTCCTTTGTATCAAAACAATCAGGTGGATTATTACCCAATGGGTGAGGATACATTTAAAGCAATTATAAAGGATATTGAGGAAGCTAAGAAGTTTATTATGCTTAATTTCTTTATCATTGGTGAAGGAATTCTTTGGAATCAAATTCATGACCTGTTGATTCGAAAGATTTCAGAGGGTGTTGAAGTCATGTTTATGTATGATGATTTCGGTGCGATGCTAAGAACACCAAAGAATTTTAGACGTATCCTTGAGTCTGAGGGGTTTAAAGTTCAGGTATTCAACCCGATTCATAAATATACTGATAAATTATATATGAATTATCGAAGTCACCAAAAAATCATTGTGGTTGATGGGAATATAGGCTATACTGGAGGTATGAATCTTGCTGATGAATATGTAAATCTTGTGGATCGCTTTGGAAGATGGAAGGACAACGCAATTCGTATCGAAGGAGATGCAGTATGGGGTCTAACGGTAACCTTCTTACAGATGTGGGAGGTATGTACGGATAGTACACTTATGGATTATACTCCATATCGTCCAACAAAAATATTTCCAAAGAACCAGGTGTTTTGTCAGGTTATGTCTGATGGTCCTGCAAATAATCCACAGAATCCAATTGAGTCGTTTTATAAGCAGATGATTCATTATTCAAAAAAGTATCTGTATGTAACAACTCCTTATCTGGTATTAGAACCTGATATGCAGGAGTCGTTAGTGGCTGCAGCGCAAAGCGGAGTTGATGTCCGTATTATTACTCCACACATTCCAGATAAAAAGAGTGTTAAGATCGTTACGAATTATAATTATGGGAAACTGCTAGAGGCTGGAATAAGAATTTATGAGTATCTACCTGGATTTATTCATGCGAAGACTATTATAAATGAAGATTGTGGTATTGTAGGGACTATAAATATGGATTATCGTAGCTTTTATTTGCATTATGAATGTGGTGTTTTTATGTGTAATAGCGATGTTATTTCTACCATCAAAGAGGACTTGCTTAAAACTATGGAAGAGTGCCGTGAGGTAACATATAAGGAATGGAAAAATCGTCCTTGGCATACGAAATTAGTGCAGCAGATACTAAATTTATTCGCTACATTAATGTAGAAGGAGATAAGAATTATCATGGATTTATGTATGTGCCGACACTGCCATAAGATTTTTTGGCATCGAATGAAAAAAAGTGTTTGTGAGGAGTGTAAAGTAATTGATGACAAGTTATTTGAAAAAATCGAGAAATATTTATTGGAATATCCAAATAGTAATGCACTCCAAATAGCGGAAGCACTTAAAATACAACCGTTTAAGGTAATTTCCTTTATAGATGAAGGTCGGTTAACTATGGTTGAAGGAGAATTTGAACAGTTAAATGATTAAGATAAGAAATATACTTTTCATCTGGGAATTTGAGCTGGTGCAAAGGATGGTCATTGTTAGAAAATAGGGCACTAGAATGGATGATAGAATGAGAGGAATGAATGTTAGCATTTGTACAAGGCGAATTAGCTGAGGTTAAAGAAAATTATGTTGTCGTAGACAACCATGGAATGGGGTATGAGATTTTTATTCCACATACGGTCCATTCTCATTTGCCTGCGATTGGAGATAAAGTGAAATTTCATACGTATCTTCAGGTAAGGGAAGATGGCATGGCGCTGTTTGGTTTTATAAATCGTGAAGATTTAGCTATGTTTAAATTGCTGATTACAGTAAATGGTATTGGTCCAAAAGGTGCAATAGGAATCTTATCAGCGATATCAACCGATGATTTACGTTTTGCTGTGTTAGCAGAAGATGTGAAGGCTATCTCAAAAGCACCGGGGATTGGAGCAAAGACTGCAAGTAAATTGATTTTAGAATTAAAGGATAAGTTTAAGTTAGATGATGCTTTTGAAGCTAGTTTCCAGTCAAATCAGATGGTATCTAGTGGAGGCAAGGGCAATAATGATGGAATTCGAGAGGAAGCCGTCCAAGCATTGGTAGCCCTCGGATATTCTGCTACGGACGCTCTTAAGGCTGTTAAGGCAGTAGAAATTACATCAAATATGACGTCAGAGGATGTGCTTAAGTTAAGTTTGCGCAATTTTTAATAGACGGATAGAGGTACACTATGGTAAAGAGAATGATAACAACTGAGCTGATGGAGGAGGACGTTAAGTTAGAAAGTAGCCTTCGTCCCCAGATGCTCGAGGACTATATCGGACAAAAAAAGGCAAAGGAGAATCTAAAGGTATACATAGAGGCTGCGAAACAAAGAAAGGAGTCTTTAGATCATGTATTATTCTTTGGACCTCCTGGGCTAGGTAAAACAACATTAGCTGGTATTATAGCAAATGAAATGGGTGTTAATTTAAAAACTACAGCTGGACCGGCAATTGAAAAACCAGGAGATATGGCAGCAATTTTAAACAATCTTCAAGAGGGAGATGTTTTATTTATCGATGAAATTCACCGTTTGAATCGACAGGTGGAGGAGTTATTATATCCTGCGATGGAGGATTACGTCATCGATATTGTAATTGGAAAAGGTGCAACTGCAAAATCGATACGTTTGGACTTACCTAGATTTACGTTAGTTGGTGCAACAACTAGAGCTGGCATGTTAACAGCTCCGCTTCGTGACCGTTTCGGTGTGGTCAATCGTTTGGAGTTTTATACAACGGAGGAATTAAAACAGATAATTACTCGTTCTGCGAAGGTGTTACAGGTTGAGATCGATGATTGTGGTGCTACAGAACTTGCAAGGCGTTCTCGTGGAACTCCAAGATTAGCAAATCGATTATTAAAGAGAGTTAGGGATTTTGCTCAAGTAAAATATGACGGACGTATTACCGAAGAGGTGGCACGTTTTGCACTTGATATATTAGAAGTGGACAAGTTGGGGTTAGATCATATTGATCGTCAGATTTTAGTTACGATGATTGAAAAATTCTCTGGTGGTCCAGTTGGAATTGATGCAATTGCTACGACAATTGGAGAAGATTCTGGTACGATTGAAGAGGTTTACGAGCCATACTTGGTCCAGAATGGATTAATCCTTCGTACACCACGTGGAAGAGTTGTGACGCAGGAAGCTTATTTACATTGTGGTTTACCGTATGAAAATAAGGAATTATAAAGAAAGCTATTGTCAAGCAATCGACTTATGCGTATAATTAGGATATTGGATTAGGTTCCAATATCACACATTTGCTTATGAAATCAGCTACCAAAGATAATTAATCTGAGTTTGCCAGACGTATAAGAATTATTTATGATTCTAGAAAAGAGGACGGTATGAACAAGAGGACGGATATTGAGGTAATTATTAATAACAAACGATACACTCTCAGAGGGTATGAGAGTGAAGAATATTTACAAAAAGTAGCGACTTATATTAATAATAAATATGCGGAATTTAAAAAACAGGATTTTTACCGTTCGCTTGATACTGAGATGAGAAATGTGCTGATGAATATTAACATTGCAGATGATTTTTTTAAATTAAAAAAGCAGGAACAACAGATAGAAGCAGAATCAGATAAAAAGAGCGAAGAAATCTTTGACTTAAAGCATGAGATTATTTTGTTACAGACGAAACTTGAGAGTGCTCAGAATGAATTGGCAGCGACAAAATCGGAGTACTTAGAAGAACAAAAAAAGGTGATTCGTCTAGAAACAGAACTTAATGAGAGTAGAAAAAATAGATAACATAATAAAACTTATTAGAATTAGGCTGTCATCTCATTGACGGCCTTTTCTTTCTTTACAGAAATGAGGTTATGAATGAAAAAAGTAGAAATATTGGCACCTGCGGGTTCTGTAGAAAGCATGAGAGCAGCGATCAATGCTGGCTGTGATGCTGTATACATCGGTGGCATGAAATTTGGTGCAAGAGCTTATGCAAATAATCTTACGGAAGATGTGCTGTTAGATGCAATTGATTATGCGCATGTGAGAGGGAAGCAACTTTATCTAACAGTAAATACATTACTAAAACAGGAGGAATTAGAAGATTCCTTATATGAATATATTCGAAAGTACTATGAACATGGTTTAGATGCAGTAATTGTACAGGATGTTGGAGTTATGAGGTTTATTCATGAAAATTTTCCAGACCTTCCGATCCATGCTAGTACCCAGATGACATTAACCATGGCACAGGGGGCTGAAGTACTAAAGGAGTATGGTGTAACCCGTATGGTTACATCAAGAGAGCTTGATTTAAAGGAGATAAAACGAATTCGAGAAACAACATCACTTGAGATAGAATCCTTTGTTCATGGAGCACTTTGCTATTGCTATTCTGGTCAATGTTTTATGAGTAGCATGATTGGTGGGCGAAGCGGTAACAGAGGTCGTTGTGCACAACCTTGTCGTATGGAATATCGAGTATCCGAACAAGGAAAACGTGTATCAAGTTCCGAGGAGAGTTATATCTTAAGTCCTAAGGACATGTGCACTCTTTCTAATGTAGCAGATTTAATGGATTCAGGAATCGATTCCTTTAAAATTGAAGGCCGTATGAAACGATACGAGTATAGTGCAGGTGTCGTGGAAGCATATCGAAGAGAAATTGATCGCTATCTTGAACTGGGTTCTATTAAGTATAGAGAATTTCATAAAAACAATCCTAAAGTACTAAGAGATGAAATGCTTCGTTTACAGGATTTATATAACCGTGGTGGTTTTAATCAGGGATATTACAACTCCCATAACGGTAAAGAAATGATGTCAATGCATCGCCCTAATCACAGTGGTGTCTTAGTTGGTAGTGTAAAATCAAAAAAAGGTATTCAAGCAGAAATTCTATTAAAAGAGGATGTAAATGCACAAGATATCTTAGAATTTCGTAATTCAGGAGAAAAAACCTATGATTTTACGGTAAAGGACGGGGTAGGGAAAGGTCATATTCTAACTACCAATGTGAAGCCTGGAAGTAAAATAGAGATTGGTGATGAGGTTTACCGTACCAAGAATGAGGCATTGCTATCAGAATTATCGGAGAAATACTATGACACTGACAAGAAAGTCCTAGCTTATGGAAGTTTTTATGCAAAGGTTGGAGAACCAATGAGTTTCACTGTTTGGGCAGATATTTCAAGCGATAGTTTAGCGGATAAGACGGAACCGATTACGATTACCGAATATGGTGAGATTGTAATGGAAGCTAAGAACCAACCGATGTCGGAAGAAAATATCAGGGAAAAATTAATGAAGACCAAGGATACACCGTTTGAGTTTGATAACCTTACGATATACTTGGAGGGAAATGTATTTTTACCCGTTAGTAAGCTAAATGAACTTCGAAGAACTGCTCTTATACAGTTAGAAGAAGCAATGGCATCTGCTTTTCGACGTGAAGTTGGGGATCATTCGAACAATCAAGTAGACAAATTATCAGAACTGGTTGATTCAGAAACCATGGATCAAATTGGAACAGTAGAAACCATGGATCAAATTGGAACAATAGAAACTAAGAATCAAATTGGAACAACAGAAACTAAGAATCAAATTGGAACAACAGAAACTAGGGATCATATTGGATTAATAACAACCATTCGAAACAAAAATCAGCTATCTCCAGTATTGGATTGTCCAGAGGTACAAATCGTGTATCTTGATCTAGCGGAGCTTTCAAGGAAAGAATTGCCGAATTTAGTTGCTAGGTGCAAAGAGAGAGGAAAAATAGTATATCTTTTACTTCCACATATTATGAGAGCACCCACATATGATGAATATTTAAAGAATAAAGAGTTGTGGATGGTCGATACTATAGATGGGTATGTGATTAAAAACTTTGAAGAACTTTACCTTCTTCGAACCGAACTAAAAACGAGCAAAGAAATCCGTTTGGATTATAATATGTATGTATTAAATCATGAAGCAGAGAAGTTTTATCAAGATCTTGGAATCAATAATTTTACTGCATCTATTGAACTTAATCAATCAGAGTTAATAAAATTAGGTTGTAAGAATTTTGATCTTTTGGTGTATGGATATTTACCGCTTATGGTTTCTGCACAATGTGTTAGAAAGAATACAACAGAATGTAAACCGGGAAATCTAAACCAACCTGCCATTCTGGAAGACCGTATGCATATGAAGTTTCGTGTGAAAACTAATTGTAACTACTGTTATAATACCATTTACAATTCGAAGTGTTTATCGTTACTGTCTAGTCAATCTGAAGTATTATCTCTGGCACCAAAGAGTCTTAGACTCGATTTTACATTTGAGGATGAGAATGAAGTAGCCAAGGTATTAAGGCAATTCGTTCGTGTTTATTGTTATGGAGAATCAGGAAGTTTACCAGGTGAGGAGTATTCCAAAGGGCATTTTAAACGAGGTATCCTATAAGAAGTCCTCGGCATAAACTTCCAACCTACTGAGAATGCGTGTTTTTAAGAAAACGGATATTTGAGTCTGCGTTGTCCTCGTCGCAAATGTCCAGCCTACGATCAGAAATGATTTCAGGTGCAAAGTGTAGCGTAGAAATGAGGTACTATGACCAATATAATAGTTGAAATAACGAAATATTCGCTTATTCTTTTAATGACTTTCTATACATTCTTAAGTTTTCGCGTGTTAGTCATGAAGAATACGAAAGCAAGAGAAAGTCGATATAGGATGATGAGCTTGTTAATGTATCTAATGCATGGAGTTAGCTTTATTACACTTTACATTACCAGTAACAATATCGAGATCATTTTTTTATATTTGACGCAATTAATTGTATTTATCATTACAGGTTTATTGTATAAGACGAGCTACAAGCGAATGTCGCAGTTAGTTTATCGAAATATGATGACATTATTAATGTTTGGTTTTGTAATGATTACCAGATTATCTTTTCAAAAGGGAGTAAGGCAGTTTATAATCGCAAGCATTGCGCTAGCAGTATGCTTGGTAGTTCCTATGTTAATTGACCGCGTTCAGTTATGGGGGAAATTATCCTTCCTCTATGGATTTGCCGGTTTAGCAATATTATTATTTGTTCTTTTCTTCGGTGATGTTGTTTATGGTGCGAAAAACTGGATTATTATTGGTAATTTTCGTTTCCAACCCTCGGAGTTTGTGAAGATTTTATTTATTTTCTTTGTTGCTTCTGTGTTAAGTAAGCGGCATGATTTTAAGCGAGTTGTATTTGTAACTATCCTTGCTGCAGCTCATGTTTTAGTACTAGTATTGGAAAAGGATTTGGGCGGTGCACTGTTATTTTTCTTTACTTATATAATTATGCTTTATTGTGCAACCGGAAAATTGTTTTACTTAGTTTCAGGGCTATCCTTCGGTGCTCTGGCATCGGTGGTTGCTTATCAGATGTTTAGTCATGTTCGTGTTCGTGTCACGGCCTTCTTAGATCCATTTGCGGTGATAGAAAAGGAAGGGTATCAGGTGGCACAGTCCTTATTTGCCATTGGTACCGGTGGATTTACTGGTATGGGGTTAAACATGGGGTTACCTACCAGTATTCCGGTAGCGGAAAGTGACTTTATCTTCTCTGCATTATCAGAGGAGTTTGGTGCAATTATAGGAATTTGCTTAATATTAATATGTTTAAGCTGTTTTATTATGTTTGTTAATATCAGCGTGAAGTTTGAAAATCCATTTTATAAATTGACAGCACTAGGTTTAAGTACAATGTATATTTCACAGGTATTTTTAAATATCGGTGGTGCAATCAAATGTATTCCATCCACTGGTGTAACGTTACCGCTTGTTAGCTACGGTGGCTCTTCTGTAATTAGCAGTATCATTGTGTTCAGTATTATACAGGGTATGTATGTTCTTCACATGAGAAGTGAGGAGGAGCTTAAGAGAGCTCAGGAAATGATGGCGAGGCGTCTTGCAAAGCGTAAACTTGCTTCAGAGAGAAAAAGGGAACAGGAAAAATTAAGTAGTAAGAGTAGTAAAAAAGAATCTTCTACTGAAAATTCCGAAAAAAACACATCAAAGGTTACTAGAAGTCGTTCCACTAATAAAGAAGATAATCAAGGAGCAGAAGTTAATGTAGTGTATCGAGATAAAAAGGCTTACAATCGATCGATATACAGTTTAACTTATATTTTTTCCTTTCTTTTATTTTTGGTCATCGGGTATTATAGCTATTTCCTAGTAGCGCAAGGTAAAACAGTTGTCAATAACGCTTATAATAAACGTCAGGACTTATTAGCCCAGCAAATTGAGCAAGGAAAGATTTTATCTTCCGATGGCGCTGTGCTTGCTCAGACGATTACGAATGATGCTGGAGAGGATATCCGCGTTTATCCATATGGTAATGTATTTTCTCATGCCGTAGGGCGTGTTTTACATGGAAGAACAGGAATTGAGCAATCAGAGAGTTTTACCATGTTAACCTCAAGTGTCAGTGGATTTGGTAAGTTAACAAATACACTAAATGGTGTGAAAACCGCTGGAGATAATGTTGTATCAACCTTAAATGCAAAACTACAGCAAGTGGCATATGATGCACTTGGAGATTATCGAGGAGCAGTCGTAGTATTAGAGCCATCTACAGGAAAAATTCTAGCGATGGTATCAAAACCCGACTATAATCCGAATACGATTACAGAGAAGTGGGAGAGCTTAAATAAGGATCAGGCCTCACCATTATTAAATCGTGCAACGCAAGGACTATATCCTCCTGGTTCAACATTTAAGATACTAACCACACTTGAATACATGAGAGAGAATCCGAATTATGAAGATTACAGGTATCAATGCAAGAGCGAAGATCGAATTAACCATGTTACCATCCATTGTGCCAATGGTTCTAGTCATGGGAAAGAAAATCTGAAGGAATCTTTTGCAAATTCATGTAATACGTCATTTGCTAACCTTGGCAGTAGTTTAAATATGGATTCGTTCCGTAATTTTTGTGAATCCATGTTATTCAATAAGACACTTCCGACTTCTTTTAAGACTGCACAAAGCAGCTTTGTCTTAAATGGTCAGAGTGATCCAAATGATTTTCCTCAGACAGTGATAGGTCTAGGGAAAACACAGATTTCTCCTCTTCATAATGCAATGATTGCAGCGACTGTTGCAAATGGCGGTCTAATGATGAAACCATATTTAGTAGACCGAGTTGAAACTTTTGACGGCCGTATTGTAAAGAGATATAATCCAGACAGTTATGGTCAAGTTATCTCGAAAAAAGAAGCTGATATCCTATCGGATTATATGAAGGAAGTTGTGAAAAATGGTACTGGTACAAGATTATCCGGTATGAAAGTCAGTGTAGCTGGAAAAACTGGTACAGCCGATTATGAAATAGGAAAACCTTCTCATGCTTGGTTTGTTGGATTTGCTCCAGTTGAAAATCCTCAGATAGCAATTAGTGTAATCGTAGAAAGTTCTGGAACTGGTAGTAGGTATGCGGTACCAGTTGCTAAGAAGATAATTGAGGCTTATTTTAAGTAAGTTGATTTTGTATTTAAGTAGGTATTACTATACTAATATATACTTAAATTTGCACTAGAAACACTGATGTATGTTGATTTAGATTGGTTAAATGCAGTGTTTATCATGGAACAAGAAGATATGCAGAATATATAAGTTGAACTAAGTTTCCTATACTGTTTCAGGTGTAAAGATGCCATATACGCAAGCATTATCACACCTGAAACATCAAAAGACTAAAGTTTGACATAGATAGGATGAATTGTTAAAAAAAGCTACATCAGTATTTTTCTAGTTGAGAAATAGTATTGAAATCATTGCATAAATGTTGTATACTATGTATAAATCGTCCATGTTAAAATCATGCTTTTTTGGCATCCTATGAATGTGGACAACAGTATTAGGTAGAGTTACACCAGAAAACAGGAGGCATTGCGATGATTGAAGCAACTAGCTGTGGTGGTGTAGTTATTTTCAGAGGAAAAATCTTATTATTGTATAAGAATTATAAGAATAAGTATGAAGGCTGGGTATTACCAAAGGGAACCGTAGAAGAAGGCGAGGAGTACAAAGAGACTGCGATTCGAGAGGTGAAGGAAGAAACAGGTGCAGTGGCATCTATCATTAAGTATATTGGTAAGAGCCAATACACCTTTAATACTCCGCAGAATACTGTACTGAAGGATGTTCATTGGTACCTTATGATGTCTGATAGCTATTACAGCAAACCACAAAGGGAAGAGTATTTTATGGACTCAGGGTATTATAAGTTTCACGAAGCTTATCATATGTTAAAATTCTCAAATGAAAAACAAATTTTAGAACGGGCATACAACGAATATGTGGACTTAAAGAAGAGTAATTTATGGGGGAACAAAAAATATTTTTAAAATGAACCCAGTGATATCAAGGAGTCACATTTATAGAGATATGATGTATTATCTCTATAGCAAGCAGGGTACGGAACCAGCAATCGCACAGGAAAGTGTACGATTGTTGGTTTTTTTATGTTATGCTACATTTCCTGCTTGATATAATTTGTAAAGAATCTTTAAGTTTGATATTATTGTATTAGGAATTTATAAACAGGAATTTATGGAGGTAAGTTAGATGTTAGAATTTAAATATGATACTCAATTATTGATTGAAGGAGAAAATCTTGATGAAGATGCTATCAATGATTATTTCACAAACAATTTTAAAGGAGATTGTCTCTTGGCAGTAGGAGACGAAGAGCTTATTAAGATCCATTTTCACACTAATGAGCCATGGGAAGTATTGGAGTATTGTTCATCGTTGGGAGAAATATATGATATCGTAATTGAAGACATGGACAGACAAGCAAGAGGATTACACGGTTAACAAATTCATATTTGTAATACGTTATAATACTCACCGACTGAACTATGTAATTAAAAAAATGGTGAATAGTTTAACTACCTATTCACCATTTTTTTATTTATGATTATTTTATTGCTACATTTCTAAAAGCTTTTTCCACGTTGATTTACCACTAGTTATGATTCCATCTGGATTAGTTTGTCCTACATATTTTTTCTGAAAATCAATAATAGCGTCGTTCATTTTAGAACCCCATTCACCATCAATACCATCTTTATTTTTCCCACACTTGCCTAAGTCGTAACCGTATTTGTTTACTAGTTTGTCCTGTACCAATTCAACTAAATAGCCTTTTGATGCTTTACGTAGTGTTGGTGTAGCATTTAGCGTATTTGTTCCTGGCTTTCCATCGATATCAAGTTTAGTAAATGATTTATCATCCTTATGTAAGTAATTAAGTACAGCTTGAAGTTTAATAGCCCAATATTGATTGTCAAAATCGTCATTGATATTGTCATCATCATCTTGGATAAATCTCTTTACACATAACAGCGTTCTGCTGCCTAATTTAGTTTTAGTTGTCTTTGAATTAAACATATGAGTATTGTATTCAACCATGTCAATTAAGCGAGGAGTACCACTTGGATGCCCACTTAAAACGACTCTACCATTAGATATTGAATACACCATTTCAACATGTCCAACATAGTTAGCATAAGCTCTATTCGGATCGACACCAGCATAAAGAAGCATATCGCCAACTCTTAATTTTGGTACATCCTTAGTCACAATTTGACCATTAGCGATACTTACATTTACATTCATAAGTTTCTTTGATTGGTACATTCCAACAGTGCTTATTATTCCAAAATCAAATCCAGCTTGGCGGTAAGCATATGAGATAGAGGAAGAACAATCGGAATAATAATTTCCGTCTTTATATCTATTAAAACAATAATCTCGTAAAGATTGACTATATAAGTTTCTATTTAATAGCGCTTTGTAATTTGATATTACTAAATTTCTTTTTTTTTCAGATAACATTTGATACCTCCTTAAACAAAAAAAGGATAGAAAATATTCTATCCTTGGGGTTATTTTAGTTGTTAATTTTCTTTGGAAATAATCCATTAACAGTGGCTTCGATAAACACAGCAATCCTGTTCTAATAATAGTTTTAATTCCTTTGAACCAATAAAACGTTTATCTTTTTAGTATTATATTCTTTATATCGGTTCCGCCAGTTATTGTATGTTCAGTAACGCCGTCAAATACCCATTCAAAATCTAAAGATTAAAAACACAAATATTACTAAATTCTGATTGTATATATTTTTTAGGATTATTACAGTAAGCCCTTACCGCAAACATATACCTATCAGATTTTGCATTATTATAGGTATAACTTAAATCATTGCCTTCATATACTGTTTTTCCATTTACGTAGACTTTATAGTAATCTGCTTTATTTATTGAGTTCCACGATAGTATTACTTGCTTACCTATATGTTCCGCAATTAATGTAGGAGCATCTAATAGTACACGTACATCTTCACTAACATCATTATATGTCTCTCTAGTAAATACTCTTATCTCAACATAGTTCGAATCAAATTTAGGTATGGCATGTATATTTTGCGAATACCTTCTTATATCTACCTCACTATTTTTCGCTTTTATTAAATGCGCTAATTCCTCGTAATGTAATTCCAAACTATTTATCGTTGAGATGCTGTCATTATCTGCTTTCTGCAATACATAAGCAAATCTAATAGTTTCACTTGAAATCGAATTAAAATTTATAGTATTAAAATTAGCAAAATCTACTCCTACATTCTGAACTTCTTCCAAAAAATTGTTCCATTGAATAGAAGCTTCAAATTCATTTGGTGGAATATTATTTAATACAATAAAATTGTTGTTAGCATATGAATTCCAAGTTAATCCGCTATCAAATGAGAAGACCGCTTTTCCATTTAAGCCTTGTATTGATAATTGATTTATAAGTCCTATTTGCGATTTATCTAGCAGATAGTCTTGTTTTTGAATAATTAATTCTTGACAAGATTTAAAACCATCAATTGATATATTAACACTTTCATCACAAACAATAGAAAATTCATCAAACTTATCAATAGGTCGAAATTTTTCTTCGTTTATTGTGATTTCTGTACCAATATAATCAAGTGAAAGAGTAGAGGAAGATAATAAATCAGATAAATTATTTTCATCAGATACTCCAATATAATTATGATTAGTCATATCATAACTGTCTTCAGATAAATTGTAATATAGATTATTGCTTTTTAGTAAGTAATGCATAACCCCCTCCTTTAAATTATAATATTAGTTTCAATTAGAGGATTTGCAATATTAGATTTAATTTTCACCGTATGATCAAATACTTCTATATCACATTCAGTATCTTTTAATTGCTGCATATATTTCTTTTCGTTATGATTTATTTTTAAACTATCTAAATAAGGGTTGTTTATATAGCTATCAGTTGATAATACATAGGCAAATCGTATTTTGTTTATTTTAATTGTATTAAAATCAAAACTAGATAATTTATCCAACGTAAACCCTATCTTTTTAATTGTTTCTCTTGAAGCGATATGTTGAAGTTTTTCTATGTCAGTCATACCTTCGTAATTTTTTTTAGGAATTATACAATCTGTTTCCAATAAATTGCCCAAATCATCTATTGTTTTCCATGTTTCACCTCTATCACTAGAGAAAACTATTTTAATCAAAGAATTTTCGACATTATCATTTAAGATTATTGAGTTGATTTTTTCAAACAAACTAACATTTATGTCAAATGATTGAGCAATTAATTCACTATTAGATTTAATACCCATAACTTTTAATAAACTATTTGCTTTAACTACAGACAATACAATAGAAAACTCTTCAAACTTATCAATAGGTCTAAATGTTTCACCATTTATTGTGATATTATTAAATAGGCTCTGAGCATTGAATTTATATGTAAAATCCAATGAATTTAATGGTATATAGCTTTTAGAGTTGATGTCATAAAATTGATTTAAAACAGAGTAATAATTACCATCTTTAGATTTTAACAAGAACCCGATCCATGCATTTTCTCCACTATATACCCCTCGAGCTTTATTTGCAATAGGGTCTATGTTATTAGAACTATCAAGAATAAAATAGCTTGTATCAAATTTGCAATTATATTGTGCATTATTAACTGTTCCACCAGTTTTGTCAGTTTCAAAAGCGCAACTATAAAAAGTTCCTGCTTTTTTCTTACTTTCGTTAGGATAAATTGGCCAGGTTTTGCTCGTAAATACACAATTATACCAATATTTATTATAAGCATTATAGTAGTCAAGTGGGAAAAATTCAGACGCTGGCTGTGATCCATCAAGAGATCTTGTAAAAGTAACATTGTAAAATTTAACATCAAATTTATCTTTAGTACTACTTAGATACTGCGTAGATTGGTCAGAACGATGATTACTACGCCTAATGATGCAATTGTATATGTTAGATTCACCTTTCCAGTCTTGCTGCTCGCTAGTAGAACCAGAGGCACTAAGAGCCTCTATAATTGTTCTATCACTATTTCCAATAAAAGTTAAAGTTTTGTTTTTGCTGGACATGTTACTTAATCTTATTACTTGATAAACCCCATCCCCTATATAAATCAAAGGATTGGTAGTAGTCAATCTACTTATGCAGTACTCTATCGTCTTGTATGGTTGAATAAAACTCCCACTACTAGTAGAATCAACTCCAATATTAGCATCTACATATTTTGTTTCTGTGTACGCCATTTAATCACCTCATTGCTATGTTAATCCTATTAATATCAACATAATCTCTTGTCTTAATAACTTCACTTTCATAATAGCCTTCAGAATTTATACTTACAGGTATAATGTAAGCATCCTTTATTTTTGCTTGTCCATTATAATCATTAGAAAAAGCTATATTATCTGAATTATAATAATAATTATATTTTTCATTTTCATTAAAATCATTTATAGTTTTAATAACATTAGAATTACCAGCAATGGATTTATAAACCTGAATAATTGCATCGTTTATATTAAAATTAAAAGAAGTTTGCATCTCTAATACTTGCCCAGAAGTTACATTATGGAAGTTTTTTTTCCACATAGTAGGGGCATCATTTTGTGTTGGTAATACTAGATTTACTATACCATCATTGATTCGTTTATCAATTTCTGTTCCACTATAGGTTGTGGTTTCTGTTGGGATATCATTATTTATACCAACATTATTTATTGGATAATAAAATCCATCTCTAGCAAGAAATTCACTACCCTTACCTGTCACTTCAATTAGCGCGACTTTATTTTTATCTCCATTTGTATAATCATTTGTGGATAGCCCCTTCCCTGTAACTGAATCTACTTTATTATCTAATTTTAAAGCCAATGATTCATTTACCCCATTAACCGCACTACTAATATTTGAATTAATCTTAGAGGCAGAGAGGGTGGTAGTCAAAGAGTTAGAATCATTATCATTAATAGGATTTGATATACCATCAATAGTTTTATACGTACCATCATCAGTAAGAAACTTATCACCCTGACCAGCAGTAATAATCTTCTGTGTTTTGTAGTCCCAGCTACTAAATCGTTCGAGCGAGATATCATCAAGTACATTTTTATTTGAATGAGTGTGGGAATCAGCATTTAGATTATCGAATTCTTTATGAGTATGAGTTTTTTTGGAAAAATCTGAATCAATTTTTTTAGAACTATAAGTAGTATCATCAGCTACAATTCCATCATGAATTACATTTGCACTTGAAGCTTTTTTATAAGTACCATCACTATACAAAATAGAACTTCCATCACCATCTGTTTGAATTACATGGATTTTTTCTTTTTCAGATGTGGTAACAAACTTCATGTCAGTCTCTTCAGTAATTTCACTAGCTATATGAATGTGCTTCATATTAGCTTTTTTATTAATTAACTCTTTTAGCTTGTTAATTGTATAGGTTAATATATTTAAATTAATCCATTTATTATTGTTCATTATCTACCCCTTTTTATAATAAAAGGGAAGAGTAATTCTTCCCTATATGAATAACTTATCATTATAATATTTAATGATACACCAGCAGAAGTAAGAAAGCATAAAAAAGCCCCTTAGGGTTAGCCTGGGAAATGAAGTTGGTAAAATCTTTCAGGTGCCTTTTGAGCGGCAGGTTTGAGCCCATTATAGGGGCAGAGCTTACTATTGGCAAAGCCGGTGGTCATGATTGGGCTATGATACAATTTTCGCATTCATTTTCAATAAGAATTTCATTCACGTTATTTTGATATTTTCCATAGAGTAAATTACCACTAGACTTTATAAAATACAAAGAATATTTACTTCTGCCTTCTTCTAATGAAACAAGTCTTGCATTTATAATTTTTTCAGCAATAAAGTTTTCCATAAAGACCTCCTAATCTATTTTCATTTCTACAATAGCTGGCAATGTTTCTTCTAATAAGACTGCAAGAGTTTGGTCTAACATTGCACATCGTTCTCTTAGTTCAACAACTTCTTGTTCAATTGGTACTGGCGGTATAATAGAATTTATTTCATCGAGCATCTGTTGATACTTTGCTTCATCATATACCCAATCAGTTATCGCGACAGTTTCTTCATATTCTTCTAAAACAACATCTCCATCTTCATTTACCACTGGATTTTGTTTAGTTATTTGTCTTTCATAAGTACAATACTTATAGGCAAGTGCTTTAATATTATCTTCAGTTGGAGGAAGCGTTGGAAGATCTATCCCTCCATCAACTCTTCCTACCTTTGCATAAGTTCCAGTGAAATAATCATTAACATCAAGTTTAATGTTGTACATTCAGGTTCCTCCTTATCTAATTCCATAAATTTTTGATATAGCTGCATTTTTCCAGTTAGTACAAATATCAAGACCTCCTATAGTAAAACTTGTTTCTGTTTCAAATCCAAAATGCAGGCCATAATAATAATTAGTTTTAAAGAAATAACTTAAACTGAATTGTGTAGTAGAAATATTAATTAATTTTGTAGGGATAATCGAAACTTTTAAAGTTCTAGTTCCACCATCAATTCCAGCTAAGACTAACAAATAAGAATATTCTTTATATGATTTACTCATGGTATACGGAGTGCTTATTGTGTTTGCAACCCCATCAAACAAAACATCATAGTCAGCAATTGCAGCCTTTGGAATAATAGCTTTACCGTCTTTACCAATCATCCATAGAGTTCCATAATTATCTGAATCATCGGCATATCCTAATAAGCCTTCTCTTGGATCACTCTGTCTTTGTTTCATAATTAAAGTTGAATTTTTAGGTAGGCAATAAGCTAGTGAGGCTTTTTTGTTTGTAATGGTTTCTGTGATTCCATCATCTTGCCAGAACTTAATATTACCACAAGCTGAATAAGCAAAACCATTATTTGTTATAATATTTAATCTATAAAATCTAAAAGCAACAGATTTATTTAACCGATACAATCTACGTTCAGCTTCAGTTCCATATTTCCATAAAATTTGATTATTGATTTCAATAATCTGTTCAAAATTAATACCATCATTAGAACCATATAATATAAAATCTTTTGGGAAAGCAGCACTAGTAGAGCCGCCTGTATAACTAGCTATAGAAAATGCGTTTATTTTTGTAATAATATTAAAGTCAATTTGCAAATAAGCGGCAACACTAGTACTATTAGCAGTCCAATTCCCTAGATATTCTGATGAATCAAATGCTCTCCATGCTTCGTATTTATCACTATATATACTACTAGCACTTACTACATAAGGAGCAGGTGTTGTATTACTTGTCATTATTGGAGTTATATCGATTAACGCCATTAGAATGTACCTCCTTGCATTAGTGATGGTAATTGACCTTTTATACCTATGATTTTATTAATAGCAAGAGTATTTAATTCAACTTTAGATAAATATAGTGTAGTTGCAGATGTGAAAGAATATATTATTCGTCTGTTTGCCGTAATAATAGTCACACTAAATAAAAATGTATCTTCACCATACCTTATCTCAGAAGGAAAGATAGTATTTGACATTTGTTGTGTTCTAAAAGAATTGTCAACGATATAACCATTAACTATTATAAAATCATAGTTTTCAAGACTATCAGTTAAAGTATAACTACCTACTGCATTAGCATTTCCATCAAATAAAACAGTGCTTTCAAACCCACCATATTGATTAACTGCATAATGAGTAGGTTCGTATTTAATGCATCTAATATCACGAATTTGAATAAACGATAATTCCCCAATACAAACAGACGTACCTCCACTTGCTGCGCTTATTTCCAATTTTAAATATCTATAAGAAGTTATTCCGTCTAATATATATAACTTTGTTTCAGATGGAGCAGATATAGTTTGATTGGTATATGCTTTAATTTTGTCATAAGTTATATCGTCATTAGACCCCCATAATATAAAATCTCTTGGGAATGTTGTAAGATTTGATGAATATCTTCCCTGTAAAAGAAATGCATTAAATGAGATTTTTTTTGAACAATCAATTTTTAACCAACCGCTTGTCGTTCCTGAAGACCAAGAATCTTGTATTGTATTTGAATTTCCATTAAATGCTTTCCAAGCTGGAAAATTAGAACTTTCCGTAGCATTAGCGCTAGTTATATATGGTGTAGGAGTTTTATCACCTGTCATTATTGGAGAAACGATGTCATAGTTTAATCCTTCTAATGATAATTTAAATGTTGTTATACCATCTCCACCAAAATAATTATAACTACCAAATTGTGTTTTAATATGTTCAGCTAATTGAGGATAATCGCTTATATTATAAACACTTCCATCACATAGTAAATAATGTTCTGGTGCAGTTAATCCAGTGTAATTAATTATACTACCTACTGGTGATTCCTGTGAAATATCACTTGTAGTCAATGGATTTTTTATTTCATACTGTTTGTTGTATTCCACAAAGACTGGTTGTGTTACTTCTTTAATATTTATGCTTACTATTAAACCTTTAACTGTTTTGTGGTTTGATGTAAATTCACAGAATAAACAAAAGTCAGTATCTTTTGCAACTTCTATGATTCCACTAGCAGTTGAATTGGGAG
Organism: Lachnoclostridium sp.; assembly: GCF_031997925.1. Lineage (NCBI taxonomy): Bacteria > Bacillati > Bacillota > Clostridia > Lachnospirales > Lachnospiraceae > Lachnoclostridium > Lachnoclostridium sp. Next base: position 239,884 of record NZ_DAMADT010000002.1, read on the forward strand.
ACCAGTTTGAGTTATAGTTTTGCGAAGATATATTCATATAGACTGCACCGATACCTAAACCATCTGTATTGTTATATAGTCTAATATCTGCAGCACCCGAATCATCTGTTATTCTTCCAGAAAAATTAATTTCATAAGTCTTACCTCCAGTTAAAGTAACAGTACCATCTTTGTTTACTGGAATATTTCCATTGAATGATCCATCTATTAAAACTTTAGATCCTTCTGTAAAAGTAAGACCACTAGATTTAAACCTTCCGTACTTAAGTTTATGTGTTTCTTTCACATCCATTGGATCAACAATAAAAGTACGACCAATTTCTTCAATAATGATATAAGCATTATTTACAGTTCTACCTGACGAATTATAACCATCGAGTAAAAGTGCAATATCATCATTTCCAGTAGCTGTATAGATACAATTCTTTACGGGAAGATGAGAATAGCGAACATCAGTAGAGGTTGCTGGTATAATATTAATACTATCAATCAGTGTGTCAGTGGTAACATTATATAAACTATAACCATCCCATGTTACAGATGTCGAAGCGACTCCTATTTCAATTCTATATGTTTTGCCCTTCTTTAATCTAATTGAATGAAGAGAAGCATTAAATTCAATACCTCTTACTTCGACAGGTTTATCGATATTAATTAAAACTTTAGATGTTGGGATTCCTGAAATAACTTGTTTATTAGATAGTATGAAATAACCATAATCTAATTTTTCACCAATCGTACTCCTTAAGTTTATATCATCAATTTTATGGAGATAACCTTCATACTTATTGTCCGCTCTATTCTTAAATTCAGTTAAAGCGGTTTGCAAATTATTATCATTAATTAGAGCCATATTTTAGACCACCTCCTCAAATATGTTTTTAACTATATTAATTATTTCCTCTTCAGTACACACAGTTACATCAGGGGCTTTAGCATATAAGCCTTTTATAGTTTCACTTTCATCATTAGAAGTTGTTTCAATAACTTCTAGTAAATTACCTTTTTTTGTAGACACATTTAAGTTAAAACCTATTTTATCTGTGGTATCTTTTACAGCAGTGATAGTAGCAGTCTTTAATAAGCTTTTAAAGTCAATACCACTAGCCAATATACCGGTATCTACATTACCTACAAACCACGTATTTGTATCCTTGTTTATATTTGGCTTAATATCATTGATTAAGTATTCTTTTAAAACACTGACAAGCGCTGATTTAGTGTCTCCATTTTTAGAATCATCAATAAGTAATTTATAATTATCATCAAGTGAATTAAGTAATTCTAAATCGCCTATTGTAACATAGCTATCCGCCATAAATAATCACCTTTCTTAAAATAAAAGAGATTACATAAGTAACCTCTTTTATTTTGCAACTTCGAATTTATATTTAACATATCTACCGATACCCTACTATTCTAGTTATTCTAGGATTTTCATAGTAGGTACTATTAAATCTAATATTTTCAATATCAAGGGTAAATTCATCTTTCAGTCTCAACCAAAAAGAAAATGCTCCATCTAAGGTTGTAGTATTATCTCTAAAAACTACTTTTGCAACTGTTATCATTATAGGATAAGTAGGTTCTAATATGACTATTTCTGTTGTCCTCAATCTGTCCGAATCAATTGTTGCACCTTTTCGTGTAGTTCTTGCTTCTATAGCTATAAAGTTAAAGTTTTTTGTGGATTCGGAAAGAGTGCAATTACCTACAGAGCTAGCTATACCTTCCCACAGCGTTACAGAATCTAGGGTACCTCCTCTACTACTACCCCTTGACTCCTTATACTTAATACAATATAAAACTGAAGTATTAGTTGGTCGAGAAGAGTAATACATAGAGCGGTTACTAGCTGTATAGTTGGTACTAGTAATACGTTTTCCATTAGTGCTAGCCCCAATAAGTTTATCTCTATTGTCTGGAACACCTGTTTTATTTGCGTAGTAATTTAACTGTGGAGACTCTTCATTTACATAGATGCTTAGATGTCCTGTGGGATCTTGATGAATACCTACATTTTCACCAGAACCAGTATCTCTTGTAGCTGTTCCAGAACCTCTAAGGAACTCACCTCTTAAATCTGGTACTGCAAATGTTGTTACACCATCACCACCAAAATAGTTATAACTACCAAACTCATTCAAAAAATGTTTTGCTAAGACAGGAAAGTCTATGATGTTATAAGTATTACCATCGCAGATTAGGTAATGATCTGGTGCAGTCAACCCCATATAACTAATAATTGAACCAACTGGTGATTTTTGTGAAATATAACTTGTAGCCCCACTAATATTTTTCATATCTTCGTATATAGTATTCAAAACCTGTTGCATATTATCTTGAGAAATAGCTTTATTTACCATTATATAGTTACTCCTTTTGAGGCATTAATCATGGTCATAATCTCTTCTTGTGTACAAAATTTAACATTGTCAACTTTTATTTCTTCTTTATAGTCATAATCTGTATTTAAAACTGTTTGAAATGATTTGTTATCACTGATTATTTTAATTTCTTCAAATGACAGTTGCCTATTGTAAAAACAGAAGTAAGAACAATGTATAATATGATCATATTTTAATGTAGAGTCTATGACATCATTTTCAATTGGCTCACCACCTATCATAATACTTGTAGTTGCTGCATGTTCTATAACATATGGGATCGTTACTTCAATAACAAGTTTTTCATCAATATAAAATCTTACATTGTTTTTCGCAGTATAAGATACTGTATACAAATGCCACTTATAAACGTCAAAATCTTTCGGTGGTGTAATTGTAGAAAGAGCAGGATAATAAGATCCGTTTAATCTAAAATTTAATTTAAATGTATTGTTAGAAGTATAATAATTTAAACTAATTCCACCATTTTGAGTTGAAGAAAATATGATAGTGGTTGTAGTTGCAGATGCTAATCTAGTATAGCTCATAATGGTAAACTCATTGGTATATTTTTGATATAATCTCGGTACTACAATAGCTCTTTGTTGCTGTCCCAAATTAACATAATATCGATTATTTATAGCATCTAATTCTTTAATATAGTTTCCATAAACAATTTGTTCTCCGTAGACATTATAAATTTTACCATTAGTAATATTATAGTTTTCTTTTGCATCGAAAATATAAATTGGTTTTTGATGTTTAATTAATCCTTGACTCGACAATGCAGAAGCCAACAAAATATCATCAAATTCTGGCATAATTAGTGCCTTTTTTATTTCGCTTGGAATATAAGGCTTTAAGTTTGGAGTTATTATTTCTTTATTACTATCGTTAATTGTTAAAACATATTCTGATTCTGTATCAGTTTTGATATCAATAGAAACTGCGTTTCCGCCACTAGCTTTTAAATTTGGCGTAATAATTTCTTCACCTTTGGTTGTAAATTTAAGTATGTATTCCGTATCGGTATCACTAACAATTTCAATATTATCTATACCATTAGCTGATATACCGGTATCTACACCGCCTACAAACCACGTATTTGTATCTTTGTTTATATTTGGCTTAATATCATTGATTAAGTATTCTTTCAAAACACTGACAAGCGCTGATTTAGTGTCTCCATTTTTAGAATCATCAATAAGTAATTTATAACTATCATCAAGTGAATTGAGTAATTGTAAATCACCTATTGTAACATAGCTATCCGCCATAAATAATCACCTTTCTTTAATTAAAATAAAAGAGATTAGATAACTAACCTCTTTTATTTTCTAACTTTGAATTTGTATTTAACTCCATCTTTTATAATAGCAACATAAGATTTTGTTCCATTATCAAGTAATGTTGCTAGATAACCACTGTAATCTAAAGCTTCCATATTGCTATAATTTGATGGTTTATATTTTGTATCATTTGAATATGCTCTTATACAGAATAATACCAAACCCTGTTTATGATGTAATTTATGTGAATAAGTAAGATCGGATGTTGTTTGTACTAATTTCCCATTAACATACACGTTATAATAACTAGCGTTAGGGATTGAGTTCCAAGACATTTCAATTAAATCACCATTCTCACGTATAGATAATATAGGTGTATCTAAAAGTATGCGTGTATCTTCATGATTATTTTTATTTATTTCCTTAAGTAAAGTATTAACTTTTACTAATGGACTATCAATCAGCATCCTGATTTTTACACCATAATCATATAACATAGTATCATATTCTTGTTTCGTAGCTTTTAATAAATGAGATTTCTCATCATAGATGATACTAATATTTTGAAACATGGCCTTATCTTTATATGTTGGACTTTTTAATAAAAAGGCAAATCTTATTGTGGCAAACGACATACCATTAAAATCAATAATACTAAGTAAATTTTTATCCATACCTTTTAATTCTATTTCTGATATTGCGTTGCTCCATAATGCTTTCTCTTCAAGAGTTTGCGATGTATAATCCTTATTGGGGATTTTACAATTCAAATTTATAATAGAATTATTATATATAGATTTCCATGTTGAACCGGTATCTGTTGAAAATACAACTTTCAAATTTCCTGAGCATGCTAATTTTATTTGATTTATAGTATTTATTAATTCTTCATCATATTTATAATCCTTATTCGATAGGATTAATTGTTTATCATATTTGATAGCATTAATCAATAAATTATCGTCGGTAGGACTAATAATAGTAAAATCATCAAACTTCTCAATTGGTCTAAATCGCTCTATAACCTCCTTATATAAGAATTCTAGTAAACCAATAGCTACATAGCTACGACCATTAATAGCGGTTATATTTAGTTTATAATATCTGTAATCAACATCTTCATTTAATAGATATGATTTTGACATATTCATACCCCAAGTAACTTCATTTGTAACAACTTTTAGAGTGGCAAACTCTATCCCATCATTAGACCCTAATAAAGAGAAGTCTTTGGGCGATGTTTGGTTACTATCAGAGTAATTTCTACTTGTTATCTTGAATGTATTAATTTTAACCTTTGACCCCATATCAATGGTTAACCATCCTGTCGTTTGACCGTTAGCGGTCACCCAAGAATCATATGCGTCTACGTTTGTATGACTAAATGCCTTCCAAGGAGGATATGTAGAATTATATGAACTACTTGCTGTAACCGTGAATGGGGATGGAGTAGTATTACTAGTCATTTTTGGTGTAACATTTGTTTCTGAGTTAGAGATTATTTTTGGTTCATTTAAGCCTTGATATGTTAGCTTAGAAGAGTTTAGTAATTCAGGTATTTTTGAATCACTGTTTGCGATACTATTATATGATTTAGATTCGACGTTATAGGAGATATCTGAAGCATCATAGATTAAATCGTTCATTTTAATTAAAATTCCCAAGTAACTTCCCTCCTAAGTTAAAATGCTTACTTTTACCATATCTTGTTTGGCATTGGTAATTACCCTCAATTTATGATCATAGACGTGTAATGCATATTCATTGTCTTTCATTTCTTGCATAAAGCCCTTTTCATTATAAGTACATCCAAGATGTTTCAGCTTTGAAGCGTTATTATATTGCTTTCTAGTAAATACATAAGCAAATCTAATTTGGTATGTTTTTATATCATTGAAATCCAGCGAATTGAACGTGTTTACTGACATACCATTTTGAGCAATTGTATCTTTAGCAATATTATATAAAACCTTCTCTTCGACAGTCATATCACTATAACTCTTCATTGGAATAATACAGTCTAAGTTTACTTTTTTTGATCCATCATAGGTAAACCACGTGACACCTTTATCTGTGGAAAAAGCGATTCGTATATCGCTTGTATCTTTATATTCTGATTGCAAAGTGACATCTAAAATCTCTTTAGCCATTGAAATTTTAACATCACCAGACTCAATCACTAATTCTTTATCTGATTTAATTCCTCTAAGTTTGATAATGTTATTTGTATCTGCTATGATTTTAAAATTATCAAATTTATCAATTGGTCTAATAATAATTGGTTTGTGATTTACATATCCAAATTCAATTCCTCCAATTGCGGAATAGGAAGCACCATTATTTTCTGAAATTTGTATTCTATAATATCTGAAATTAACTTCAGTATCTAAGTAAAACGTTCTTTGTCCTAGTGTCCAATTTATCTCATTTATAAAAGATTTTATATCCTCAAATTTTGTACCATCGTTAGAACATTGCAAAGTAAAATTTTTTGGAAGAGCTTTTAGGTCTGTAACATTTCTACATGATAAGTTAACTACGTTAGTTATAGTGGCACTTCCCATGTCAATTTGTATCCATGTCGCTATCTTACCATTCGCTGATCTCCAGTAATCAGTTACAGTTGTGCTATTACCAACAAATGCTTTCCAAGGTGCATAACTTGTACTATACTGACTATCAGTTGAAATAACATATGGGGTAGGTAGTACATTACTAGTCATGATCGGAGTTATATTGGAATAATCACCAGAAATGATTTTTTCTTCAGTAAAATCTTTTATACTTGAAATAGAATAGTAATCTAACCCATTCTTAAGAATATCTGCCTTTGAAATAGGATCGTACATTTCAGTTTCGAAATTAAAGTATTCATTTTGTAAAGAATAAAATTTATTGTTCATTTGCAATATAAAGTTAGTAAAGTGCCAACTATAGTCACCTTTATATACACCAATACCAAGTTCTTTGTGATCTTCATTTGTTAAATTATAATAGTCATCTAGTTCATACTTAGAAGTAGTAACAATAGAGTTGATTAATGTAGGCTGTGTACCATAAGCATAATGCGTGGAAAAGTTACCATAAGAGTTTTTTATTATAAATTCATTTTTATAATTAGGCGATAATATAAACTCCTTAGAGATCGAAGTACAATTATTCATATATACTGCATTATTACTAGAACCAAAACAAGGTTCACTATGGTCAATTAACTGTCTTTTAAAATCAAAAAATAATACATTATTAAAGTATAATTTAGTATAAGTTGTGATCTCAGCACCATAATAATTTAAAATAATTTTTCTATTACTAAATTTTAATCTATTAAAAATTAAAGCTGTTGTATTCTTACCAATAGCTTTCCAATCATCAGATTTCCCTACAATATCTATTATTGTATCAAAGCCTTGCCCTTCAATATTTACAACAGTATAGGGTGAAATTTTTTTGAGAAAAGTTGGATATAACTCATAAGTCCCACTCTTAATAACTAATGTTGTATCCTCATTTAATAATGGGGCATTTAATGTTTTGTAGGGGTATTTGGGGCTACCATCACCAATCTCATCAGATCCATTTATAATATCGATATAATACTTTTTCATCTTACAACCTTCCTTCAACTGTTATTGAATAAAAGTCAATAAAGTCATTCTTAGATATTAATTCGCTTTCATAATATCCATCTTGATTAAGGATATTAGATATTTGGAATGAATCTTTAATTTTCATTATTCCTCCATCTTCATTAGATAGAACAACATTATCTTCATCATAGAAAAACTGACCAATCTCATCAATACTAAAATTATGTAATATATCTGTTTTATTAGTTTGGCCATTAATATGTTTATATACCTGAGTGAAGGCTTTATCCATCTTATAGGAGTCTGAAGTTGTCATCTCTAGAATATCACCAGCTTTTACATTTAGAAATGTCTTTTGCCATACAGTAGGGGCATCATTTTGTGTAGGTAGAACTAGTGAATCAATTGAACTCCTTAATCTTTCTTCAATCATTTCAGAGCTGTATGTTTCCTTTGTATTTGGCAAATTATCATTAATGCCTACATTATCAATTTTATAATAATAACCATCATCGGCTAAGTAGTAGTCTCCAGTACCATTGGTAGTTAAAAATTCATATTTTTTTGAACCATCATCAGTATTTGCAATTCTAACTTTACCTATTGCAATTGACATAAAAGCACCACCTTTCTATATCATCATATTTACTTTAATCAATTTACTATCTAATAGTGACGTTATTTCAGCTTTATTTTCATAAACATTAATCTCATATTCAGAAGGTTTCATTAACTTTAATGAACCTTTTGCATCAAATTGCCATTTTAATTGTGTTGTTTCTACATTATCACTATATAATGGTCTTATTAATACATAAGCAAATCTAATAGTTTTAGATTGCAATAAATTAAAATTTAAACTATTGAAGTTTTCCAGTAAGATACCAGATATAGTTATAATTTCTCTTGCGTTATTCCATGCTAAAATATCATCCTCATTAAATGTCTCATAACTCTTATTTGGAATTTTACAATTTAATTCAACAAATTTTGTTCCATCCCATGATAACCACGTATTTCCTTTATCGATAGATAAAGCAATTCTAATATTACCATCACCCGAAATATTATGAAGTAAATTAAAATTATCTATATTAGTAGCTAAAGAGATGTTTATGTCATCTGATGCAACAATTAGTTCAGTTTGTGTTTTTAAACCAAATATATTAACTTGATTTATCATATTTGGTGATATAACTTTAAAATTATTGAACTTATTCATAGGATAGAAAGATTCATTATTTATCATAATTTTCTTTGTTAATAGATTAGCATTAAAACTTTTCGTAAAATCTAGCTCCGACAGTGGTGTATATGTTTTGGTTTTAGTATCGTAAAATTCATCCAAAATACTAAAATAAAGATTATCTTTTTTAATCAATATGCGTATCCATGCATATTTACCAGTATATAAACCAACAGTATTAGGAATACTAATGTCGGTAATATTGTACATAGAATCAACTTGCGGATTCATAGTAATATAATTATTAGATATATTCCACGTAGATTGTGTAGTGTTATAACCATTTACAACTCTACCATAGCAATTGTATAAATTAATAGAGCCATTAGTAGTTCGCATCAATGCACTGTTATTTCCTAGAAAAATACAATTAGTAAAATTATATATTGCGGTATTATAGGGTATAAATGTAGCATATGTTTCTGGTTGAATATTCATTAATACTACATTATTCATATTTAAGTTAGTGTTCATAAATTGAGTATTAGTACCAAGTATGTTACTCATATCATAGATTAGATTTCTTATTGATATAGTAGATCTTGAAACACCAATGACATTATTATTACCCCATGGAGTTGTAGGTTTAAGAATAGTCTCCTGATTCATTCCAATAATCGTTAAAGATATATTAGCATTAATTTTAGTAATAATTGTTGCATCACAAGTATAAGTACCAGCTCCTAGATGTATTGAGGTATTTTCAGTAATTTTTGTTATTTTATTTAGTACACACATTAAAGTTTTACAGGGCTGTTCATCAGAGCCAATATTTGCATCTTGTCCATTCTCAGAATCTACATAATATATAGCCATTTAAATTACCTCCATTGAATGTATGTTTTTATAACTATCAAAAGATATAATTTCACTTTCAAAAAAATCTTCTGACTCATTATGGTTTACTGATAAACTATACTTATCTTTGATTTTCATACCGTTATCAAAAGAAATATTTTCTTTATTAAAATTAAAGTTTTTTGCATCAGTATTATTGAATAATTTAATGGTTTGGACAATGTTAGTGTCTCCATCTACAAATTTAAAGATTTGTAGAATATATTTTTTAAGCTTACCATTGCTAATTGTAATCGCAAGAGTTTGGTCAGCTAGGACATCTATGAAATTCTTTTGCCAATACACACATCCAGTTTCAGAAGAATTAATGGAATATTCAAAATCATAAAATCTGCATTCTAATTCAGTAGATGAGATATTGGAAGCTGTACTAATAATATCATCTTTTATTTGAGGTATTTTTAAACTAACTCCACTTATGGAGGAAATTAGTTTTTTTCCACGAAAAATTGCCATTAAAAAACCTCCTATTATGCCATTAAATTAACTTTTATTAGTGGTGAATCAATAAATGTTTTAATTCTTACCTGATTCTCAAAAACTTCTGCTTCAAACTCTTCGTAGTTCATTGCTTTCATATGTCCTTTCGCATTAAAACTCCAATCAAGCTTATCTGTAGATACAAAATCATTATATGTAGGTCGATATAATACATAAGCGAACCTAATTGTGTTTGATGTAAGAGTTGAATTAAAATCTAAGTTTTGTATTAATCCAGATGGTATACCTTTTTCAAAAATTATATCTGTCGATTTATTATATTGACTTTTTTCGTCATCTGACATTTCTGTATAACGCTTATTAGGTATCACAATATCTAAATTTTCAAAACTATTATCGACTATTTTCCATGTTTTCCATGTGACACCTTTATCAATAGAAAAGACAACTTTCATTGAACCTATACCAACTGAATTTTGATACATTTTAAAATAATTGATGCTATGAGCTAAACTTGTTAATATATCATCATTAGCAACTACAAGATTCTTACCATTTTTTATACCATTTATCATTAAAGATGAACTACAAAGATTTTCTAATGAAATTAATTTAAAAGTGATAAATTTATCTATTGGCCGAAATGTTTCATTTTCAATAGTTATTGAACGATATAGGTCATTAATCATAAATCCATTATTAAAATCAGGTTCTGATATTGGGTTATAATTATTTAAAGAAGTATTATAAAATTCTTCATTTATAGAATAGTATATATCATTTTTCATTATAAGAAATTTAGTAGATGGCATACTAGTCCCACTTGCATAAACCCCCCCTATATTCATACCATTACCACCATTATTCGGGTAGAAACTATCAAGATAAATTCTATAATATTTATAATATTTTTTATTTGAAGGAATAGCAAAGCTCTCATAACTTCCTGTTTTTGTATAGATACCGTTATATAAAGTTACTGCGTTATCAAAAGTATTTGTTAGACTAGCTACAATTCTAAAATCTTTAATGGGCTCATAACCACCAGCCACCATCGATGCAATAATCTCAAAAGATTTTAGTTGATATAACTGAGAATACTCAAATTGAATATATGCACTAGCATTAAGAACAGCTTTTGCACACCAACCTGTTAAAGGCCCTGTATACTTACCTCTTTCAGTCATGAGGGTTAGATCGTAAGCTTCTATATTACTATAACTAGAACTAGCTTTAATGGCTTTTGGGAAGCTAATATATTCTTCATTAGCGCTATATTGATCTAATAGAATAGTATCAATATCTAAAAAATCTTCTGTGATAACATCTTCTGACTCACAGTTATCTTGATTCTGAGTGAAACCTAAAAAATACGTATCCTTTACTTGCATTTTATTTTCAAAATTTATTGAATCAGTATCATATATAAAGTTATCAGCCATTCCATTATCAAACCGTTTTAAAGTTCCAACAATATTTTTCTCGCCTTCAATAAATTTATATGGTTGTATGATAGAATTGTCTAATGAGAATTCTTCAGTAGAATCCATATATAAGGAATCATTATTAACTACATTTAAGAATGTCTTTTGCCACATCTTTGCATTTTTAGTTTGATCTGAGATAACAGCATTTTCTATCTCAATTAATCTATCTTCAGTTTTTCTTGAGGAATATGTGGTATATAAAGATGGTGTAATATCATCTATAACAGATATTTTAGTTAATTCATCTCTCATACCAGAAATCTGTTTATTTCCTTTAAATATACCCATTGGAAATCACCATCCTTTAATTTGCTTGTTTGTTAATGATTGTTTGGACTAAATTTTTTATAAAATTAATTTGTTCATCAGAAAATAAAATATTATTTTTTAATAAATAATCTCCATCATCAGTCGTGAAATAGGTGGTATTTGGATTTAGAGTCCCAGCCTTTTTCATCTCTTCGTATTTCAATCTAGTCCCATACCAGAAATCATCTATATAATTACTATAATTATTATCATCAGTAATTAAATACATCATATTTTCATTGATCTGGTTGTTTTGTAGCAACTTATCATATTCAGCTAATGTTATTTCGACTCGATTTGCTGACAGTGTTTTACTTCGACTATCGACATTTAATGTCTTAGGATCAATACTCTCAAAAGGTTTATCAGCCAAATCGCTCCAGCTTGATACTCCCCCTTCTCCAATACCTCCACCACTTATTTCTTTATATTCACCATCATCTGCAAGAAACATGTTACCCTGACCAACAGTAATAATCTTCTGAGTTTTGTAGTCCCAGCTACTAAATCGTTCAAGTGAGATATCATCAAGTACATTCTTATTTGAATGAGTATGTGAATCAGCATTTAATTTGTCGAACTCTTTGTGAGTATGAGTTTTTTTCGAGAAATCAGTATCAATTTTTTTAGAACTATAAGTAGTATCATCAGCTACAATTCCATCATGAATTACATTTGCACTTGAAGCTTTTTTATAAGTACCATCACTATACAAAATAGAACTTCCATCACCATCTGTTTGAATTACATGGATTTTTTCTTTTTCAGAGGTGGTAACAAACTTCCTGTTAGTTTCTTCAGTGATTTCACTTGCTAAATGTCCATGCTTCATATCAGCTTTTTTATTTATTAGCTCTTTTAATTTATTAACTGTATAAGTTAATATGTTTAAATCAATCCATTTATTATTGTTCATTATCTACCCCTTTTTATAACAAAAGGGAAGAGTACTCTTCCCTACACGAATAACTTATCAATATCAGCTTTTGTTGCTACATCATTAACAATATTTAGCATTTTCTCATTATAATCGTCTGTAACAGCTTTTAATTTAGCATCTATAATAGCAGAGCTATAGGTTTGGCTTAATGAAGATACATTATCATTAATAATAGTTCCACCAGCGTTTGCTAATTTATCTAATAGAGTCTGGTCCAAATCGGTTTCCAAAATCTTTACGGAATTTTTTCTATAAGGTTTTAATGAATCATTAATAGTAGTTTGCATATTTAAAATAGCTTGCTTTTCAGCAGTAGATACAAACTGTTTATCATTTGTAGGAACTATCATGTCGGCACTATGTGTTTTTGGATGTACATAGTTATTTGCATTCTTCTCAATATTATCAAGTTTACTCTTATCAAGTGAACTCATTAAACCATTCGAATTAGAAGTAGCAAGAGGTGTTTTTCCACTACCAATCTTAATCCATGCTGTTCCATCATATAAATAGGTATCACCATTCGCAGTAGATACCGCCCAATCCTTTATCGGGTGGGGATATGTTTTAAAAATATCTTCATAGGTAGGAACATCTGGTTTCCATACCATACCTGATGATAATGATGAAATTAAATTATCAACTTCTGATTTTGTATATTTATCTGAGAATACCGCCTTTTCAGTTGGGCTTACAAATTTTCTGTCTTGCGTTTCTTCCACAATAGATGCGCTTATCGTTGTTAATGTAAAATAGTTAGCATTATCATCTATTCTAGCAAGCTTCCGTTTTTCTGCATCTGTAAAGTTATTATCTGATAAGCCTTCCATGCCACTGATAGCGCTGCCAATAGCAGTAGCTATTTTATTTTCCGTAGTTTTACTGGAATACACTTTTGAGAAGGATGCATTAGTATCATCAATTTGAGCACCATTTATTTGAACAGGTGGGAGACCACCACTTCCGCCTGATCCACTATTAATCTTATTTGCTAGATCAGCATCTAAATCAGATTCTTTAATAGGAATAGTTTTTAGTCTTGCATTTTTCAGATCTGATAGTTGGGCGTTAGTTACAAACATATGGTTTTCATCAACAATGATATCGGAAGCACTATGTTGATGATCTTTGTCCGCCTTACCGTCAATTGTTTGTTTTAATGATTCAGATAAATCATTTTCTGAAATAAGCTCATCCTTTTTGCGAATGTTTTCATATTCAGTTGAAAAGATTTTATATTTCTCAGTGAATTCTTTCATTATATTGATTACTGTCTGGTTAAAACCTGCTGTAATATCCGCCATACGTTCTGCTCTATCAGCTTGCTGCCATGCGATATTAGCATCATTTTCTGCGGAGATTTCACTAAGCCTCGCTCTTTCCATTGCTAGAGTGGCTTCTTCAGCACTTTTTAGAGCAAGTGCAACATTGTTCTGAATATCTTTAATATATTTTAAATAACTTCTTAAGTAATTATCAGCTAATATATTCCAACTCTGAATCCAGGAAGGGGAAGGCTCCTCAATCATACCATCAACATCAAGACCCTTGGAGATGTATAGAGGAGAAGGTAGTGTATTGTAGCAATAGAATTCATTTTTTTCGTTATAACCAATAAATTGAATGGCAAATTCAACTTCACCTTCGAATGATGTTACTTTGGAATCCAATAGCCAATCAAATTGTAGGATAGTATCCGTGACTTTTTGGTTACATGCAAAGCTTCTATCACCTGTTCCATCCTTCAACTTATATTTAATACAAATCGTCTTTTCAGATAAATCTACATTATCGATGTATCTACTAAATTTAAACGTTAATAACTTACATCGAGTATCCTGAGTCACAGCAATATCATTTAATGAAGGCATAATCATTGTACGATTATCTATCGTGATAGGTTCCGATGATGAAACCATCTCTTCATAAATGATAGGAGTAGTATATTCATTTAGAAATTTTATGTCTAAGTAATAATCGATCTGCTCAGCATCACCGTTAGAAATTATTGTTTTACTAATTTCTAGATCACATGGCTTAGTTTGATATCTATAAATTATATCACCGATATCGTCATGCTCACATAGTTCAACCTGAATCGAAACTTTCCCTTCTAAGGAAGTTAAAGTACTATCTATGAACCAATCAAACTTTAACTTATTTTCACTGATCGTTATATCATGTATTTTATCAGAACCAGTTTCTGATTTTGCGTTGATGAAATTTATGTAGACATCTTTTTGAGTCAAATCAACTCCATCATAATATCGATTTAAAATAAAATGAATTCTTCTTGAATTTTTATCTCCCTGTACTAAGATATCACGCATTCCAACAGGAGTTTTTATAGTCTTATTGACTATTGTAAATATTAAGTCGTTATCATTTATAGCAGTACTGAATGAATTACCAATGTTATTACTTGAATGTAAAATGTTTGATTCGTTACTAATCTCATCGATAGCAGATTGGTTTTCTGTTTTATTCATTTTGCAACTCCCTTCTTTCTGCTATTATACTAAGCCATGATATTGAAGCTGATTAAGGCTGCTAAAATGGCCAGTAACAGAATCATCTTCATCTCTGAGAATCGAGTAAGTATCTGTACTAACAACGGAGGTACCATCAATATCATACTTAACCTCAATACGTTGATCAAATTTATCTCTAGCTGTACTTAATGTACTACTCATATATAAAGTTCTATCAGGACGATAGTAGTTAACTTTTTTAAAAATCTCAGAGTTATCAATATCTTTATCACTTCTAGTTACATATAGACCTACAATTTCGTAGATAGTTTCCTTTGCTTCTTTAGCAGAAGTACCAGCTGCTATTGCATGATCTTTTGTTGCATTTACTAATTCTTCAATATCTTTTTTGGCTAATTCAGCTTTCTGGAAAAATTCTTTTGCTTGATTAGCAAATTGAGAGGATTGCTTTAAAATGTTGTCTGCTTCTATTACCCAAGAATCAAACCAACTATTAACAGGTGTTACTAATTGTGATTCAATATCTAAACCAGTTTCAACTTCAAAAGTAGATGGTTTCGTATTCCATGAATAGAATGTCCCATCAGATAAATTACCTAGGATACAGATTGAAAAGGTAATCGTTCCAGCATATCTTGTAACCTTTCGATCTAATGCCCAACTAATAATGATATCATCTTCAAAATTGTTAATATTAGTTGCAATAGCGATATCAGACTCACCATTAGCATTAATATATTTAAAACAGAATGTTTTATCAGCGCGGTCAATACCATCGACTACTCTTTTGAGACGAAAGGATAAAATTTGACTCATATTATCATTTAAAATCGCAATTACTCTGGATGAATTTATTATAATATCTCTGTCAACAACTCTAAATGGTAATTCACTATCTACTAAATCGCTACGTGTCAGGTGAGAGGAATTATCATCTAAAAATGCTTTTTCAAAAGAAAAATCAGCTTCAGTTGCAGTATTTTCTACCATAAATGACTTTTCGATTTGCCTAGTAACAGGCTTTGTTTTTAATACATAGATTTTATTATTTTGATCATCTAACTTTCTAAATTCTAAATAAAATTCTACATCCCCATGAGTTGATGTTAATTCATTTGGTATTTTCCAATCTATCTCTAGAATAGTATTAGTTAATCTAGAAATAGTGGCGGGGGATTCCCCGGTTGCCCCGATGCTGTTCTTATAGCAAACATAAATTAGCTTTTGTGACAAGTCGACACTATCTATAAATCGTGCTATTCTAAAAATCATCTTATGAGATACATTATCACCCATAACAGCAAAAGTGGTTGCATTTTCTGGCTCTAATATTGTTCTATCGATAATATCATAAGTTATTTTTTTTGTATTGATCATTAATCACACACCTCCCTTTATATTTAAAACTTTGTTCTTTATGAATTAATTGCATGTATTTAATCATATTTTTTATCCATCATTTTTCTAAGTGATAGTAACTGCTCCATTTGTATGATTAATTCTTGAGAGCGAGTATTTAATTCTACTGTTTTCTTATTTAATATTCTTTGTTCTGCAATTAACTCGAGGAGTGACAATGTTTCATTAGATGACATAACTTTATTTTCATCATATCCAGATTCTTCAACATGGATAAAAAAGAGAAAAGTTGAAATTAATTCATCATCTTCAGGATTATTAGTACCAACGTTTTTATATATTCCAATATCTGCAGCAATTGTTCCAGCAGCACTAAGCATTTCTTTTGTTAATATAAAGGTAGCTTTATTACCTTTCGTGCTGTTAGCGTTATTTATAATCCAAGTATCATCGGGTTTTGTACATCTTATTTTGATAGTTTCATTCGAATCAATATTTCGTATATTATCATTATCAAAAAGCTCAATAGTGACTGAACGACTATTAGCATCATATTGTTTCGCTGTTATTATTTGATATCCATATGACTTATGTACATCGAGTTTTATTATATCGTTAGTCATTACAACCTACCTTTCCATTGTTAGTTATTGATTATCTTCTTTTGACTCAAAATTATAGTCAGGATTCATAAGTAATTCGTAAATTTTAGACTTCGCTTGAGTTTCGGTATATGATCTAACCGGTAAGAGATCTAGCAGTTGCCCAATAGTTTCAATTGTGTCTTTTTTATAACCGATTGCATTTAATAATTCGTTATCCATAAATTCTCCTTTATATTGATTTCTCATTTATTTAACTAATAAGGCTACTGTTTATTAAGATGACCGTAATCTATATTATAGTTTTAGGAGAATCTATAATATCAGAAATGGTTCTTTCACTTTGCAGTAGCCTAAAACATATATTTTGTTATATTACCGACCGAATACTAGAAATAATTATAATTTTAGAATGTTCTCGTTTTGAGTTTTAATCATTTGTAGGAATTAGTATAAATCGCATCGAATAAAGTACTTTACATTCTTTTTCTGAAACTCTTTTTAATACATCAACTTTACTCCTTTGTGACGGAAATTACAGGGATTACCCTTTAGTAGGGTAAGTAGGACATTGGTGTTGTTGCCATGCAGCAAGTTGTGATTCCAAACTAGTAATCGTTGAATTCAAACTCTTATTTGTTGATTGCAAATTATCTCTATCCCTAGTCATATTTCTTAGATCACTTTCTGCAGTTTGACATCGATCTTTCCAGTAATTAATCTCTCTTAGGTATTCGGTCTCGAGCCTGTCCAATTCATCTTTTGTCCAATCTTGTGTTGCTATATCTTTCCCTGACAAAGTACCAGAATCGATCTCGATATTTCTACATTTTAGATCTCCCGTGATACTACCAGCTCCTAGAACCGTTACTAAACTCTTCTCTCCATTACCACTAAATTTAAACCCACTAAAAGTGGAATAATTATCTTCTGAGTAATATCCTAAATTGATTATTCCGTTTGCACCTTCACGCGAAAACCAAAACAAGGCTGGATCATTTCCAAACGTTTCAGCATGTGGATTAATTAATATAGATCCGTGTCTACTCTTTAATCCAATCGGACTACCGTTTGTTTGTAGTGTTAGCCCAAAGCGACCTTTACCATAGACTTGCGAATACATATCAATAATACTTGTACTGTCAGGGTGTGCAGTGATAGTAGTAGCTATCCCTGTTGGTGTAATATTTAAATCATACCCTTCGTTTCCAAGGTGCTTCAACGAAATTCTACCATCTGTAACCTTGGTATATATATTTGCTTTTCCAAAATTTTTCCCCATCCAAGTGTAATCACCAACTCCATTACATTGTAGGTACTTTTCGGTTAATTCAAGATGTGTACCACCAAAGTGGAAGGTCCCATCATTAAGATTGATATAGGTTCCTTCTTTTCCTTCAGGTTTACCAGTTTCTGAACCACCAGATGTAATCCAATTTTCAGAAAATATAGATCCTATGGTCATTCTACCTTTAAATACTGCATTTCCTTCAACATCGAAGTAAATTTGTTTATCAGAGCCTTTTAATATGGTAAATATACTACTAGGATCCGAAGGATCAATTATCACAGTATTTTTATTATTCGAACATATGAATTTCGAAGATGTGATAGAACTGGCCGTTATATTTCCTTGAAACCATGCATTACCAGAAGCATCAATCCATACTGTACGGGTAGCAGCAGGAGTATTGAAATTATTCCATATTTCCAATAACCCATCTTTTTTATTTGGATTTATCGAGAATAGTGTTTTAAAATCAGAACTGTATGCCCGGAACCCGGATTTATCAAAGGTCATAGTATTTTCTTCGTTTCCGATAAAAGCATTTTCTGTAAAAATCCATTTACCTACAAATGCATCGGTTATTAAGCCATATACCATCTGGTTATTCACATTTACATAACCAAGTGCTGATTGAACAGAACGCCAGCTATCATTTGTGAAGCATAATAAATTATTAATTAATTTAAGTTGTTGATCTTCCCAATCTAACTTGTCTTTATTCCACTGTCTTAGTAAAATTCCGTGTTCATCTATGGTTGTACTTTGATCTGTGCTAGCTGTAATTTGTGTAAGAGCAGTATCCAAACCATCTTTTCTAAGCTTTGCAACAAATCCCAGCTCGTCAGAAGCATTACTCATTTGTTGTGATACTATTTTGTAACTTTCAGACGCGCTTTGTGCTTGCTGTAAGATCTTCTGTGCATCATTCATCAAGCTAGTAAACATATCGCTAAATTCCACATTGATATCAGATATGTTATTAAAATCATACTCAATTTTTATCAGACGAATTTTAGCGATATAGTCATCATTAATGCCAACATGAATGAAGTTACCGAGTTGGAAGTCTTTAAGAGCCATATCTTGAAATTCTGTTTTTGCTAGAAGATTACTAATCGTACTTGTTAAAGTAGGTTGAGGATTACATGCTTTCCTTAAGTCTTCAATAGCACGATTCATTAATTCTATTTCCATCTCGATGCGTTCTGAGTCAGTAGTATAGTCTGTGACAGTAAAATATTCATTTTTATAGGTTGATTCACGTTTATAATTGCTTAACTCTAAAAAGAGAGTAGTACCCAAATATTTTTCTAGATCTAATTGCTCTTGAATAGCGTTACGGTATATAAAATATTGATCTCTAACAATACTTTGGGCTTCAATTTCAGAATTTCTGATTTCAATCTCTCTTTTAATATCTAATAATTTATCATGGTTTTTATCATAAAGGGGATAATGCTGACTTTGTTTACTACCATAACCCATTGTGAGGTAAGAGTCTTCTACGCTCTGAAATGAATCTTGAAGTGACACTAGATAATTAAGGCCATAAGAACTGTAGTCGTTATCAGAAGGAGTATTTTCTGGATATTTATATTTTAGATCCCAGATGATATCTTCTTGTGCTTGAATGTTTTTCATTATTTCAATAAATTCATCTTGTCTTGATTTATATACTTTATCATAGTCCGATAATTTATTGACTAACTCAGGTGTCATGTCGGATAAAGTATTCTCACCTAAAACAGTAACATAATCGGTACCATTGGGATTAACTTCACGAATACTTATAATATCATCACCACCATACACCTTAAACCAGTTAAATATCTGTTCTGCTGGAGCATTGACAGTAATTTCGCTGGCATAATTTTCGCAGTCAATAAAAATATTAGTGTCAAAACCATAGTTATCTAAACTATAGCATGATATAGACCTATTAAATGAATCGAAAATGAAAATACAATTTAGTTCGGCTGCTAATGTACTAGTTAGAAAACTATAGATACTAACATCATTGATATCAAATGTCCTTTGCTTGTCTTTCAGGCTATCATCTACATGAAGCATTTTCCAAGATGGAACCTTCTTTAAGATGATATGAAGCAAACTATGATTAACATCAAAAGGATTATAAAGTTTGATAGAAGAGTAGTCGTCATCTTCTATATCAGAACTATTAATCTGTAAATCATATAATTTTACATGGTCTAATTCAACTTCAAGTGATTTACCAGATATGTTCTTTTTTTCGATTATTCCTGTCGTGTTGTTTGAAACAGTTATTTCAAAATTACCGAATTGAGGAATAAAGACAATACTTAAATCATTAATCTTATCCCAAAAAGGATTTTCTAAATCATTGACTAATTTAGGGATTGAGAATGAGAGTTCATGAAAAGCATTAAGATTTTTGGTTACCTTTAATTCTTCGATAGAATTTAAACATCCGATCGTTACTAAATTTCTATTTCTTAAATAAACATCAGGTCTTTCGATATTATTATTAATATCGAACTGAAG
Source organism: Lachnoclostridium sp. (assembly GCF_031997925.1). Lineage (NCBI taxonomy): Bacteria > Bacillati > Bacillota > Clostridia > Lachnospirales > Lachnospiraceae > Lachnoclostridium > Lachnoclostridium sp. Next base: position 260,695 of record NZ_DAMADT010000002.1, read on the forward strand.
AGTATTGTTATTCATTAAACACCTACCTTCCTAATAGGTCTCCATTGCATATGAACTTTGCAGTCTAAGGAAGAGGATACTATATTTTCTCTTAAAATAAATCGATTAGCAATTCTGAAATACTTCCAATTAAAGTCATCATAGATCTTGTGTGTTACTATTGAACTTTTAATAATTTTATTTTCCCCGTCAACAGTAATTTGCTCACCATTTTTACAATTATTTATTATCATAGTGCGATTTTCGATACTATTATGTAATTCAAGATTACCATCTTTCATTATATCAATTACTAACTGTGGATAAATATGTCCAATTTCATCTGAATAATCAGTAATAGTGAAACTTTGCTGTATTTTTGAAAATTCCAGGTCATAAGTAATTAAGTTTGTATATGCATATGGGGAGTCAGTTAAAAATAAATATTTAAGACCATAGATGGAATTACCAATATTAATTTCTTCAGATTTTATTGCAGTGCAATTGAAAAATAAATCCCCCATCTCCTTGCAGTAGAATTGTAACCAATGATATCCATCGGTACGTACCAACCACCTATTAATATTACTAACTTCTTCTTTTGTAAAAGCATTTGAGTTAGTCTTTACAAATTCAATTGTAAATTGAAGTGGCTCAGTATAATTGTAACCAGACTTATACCATTTATTTGATAATGGCGATTTGTAAGTAGACAATTCGATAACAGAACTTGTTATATTTTCAACATGATTAGATTCGAAGGTACATACCAAAAGTCCAAAATCAGAACTTGATTTGTTGTCATAGATAATTTTATCTGCATAAATTGCCATAAATTTTCTCCTATTTTTTACCTAGTTAAGCTCTCTATTTGATTTTTGTAATCATCCTTTATTTCAGCAAGTTCATTTAACAATGCAAGATAATCATTTTCATAACTTTTCATTTTTGAAAGAAGTTCGTAGTAAGATTCCTTATATTGATTTAATAATTCAACAGTTGCAGAGGGTCCATTTGCTGAAATTGTCTTAAGCTCTTCTATTAATAAATTATTTTCTTCCTGAAGCTTTTCATTTTCTTTTTCCAAGATTTCTAATTTTAAATTAATATCCATATAGCCTCCTGTAATAAAAGGCTATCTAGAAAGATCTAGATAGCCTTTGGTTTTAATATTTAGTAACATTTAATTGTCCTTTGCCAAGAGCAGTATCCCATGCGGTATGTTGTATTATTGATTGGATACGTGGTGATTTTAATTCTTTAATTAGAGAATCCGTATCCGTTACATTCGGTGCGTTAATTGTCAAATTTAAATCACCTATTGATTTAGGAATAATGCTTTCAATCAGTCTGGCACTTGGTTTTACTGGATTTAAATAAAAAGAATTCGACAGAACAGAATTCATAGTATCTAAATATTCTGGTGTAACTTTTACAAACTCTTTAAAATAATTGGTTGAAGCAGTATCTAATATTAATTCCTTCTTTTGTACTGTTGCTAAAGCATCATCTCCATTACTTTTAACAACTTGGTTTATTTCTGATACAATCCCACCAGTAACAAACGAGGAATTCTTTAAGCCTTCTACTATTTTTTTTGAATTAACATCTCGAAGATAATTACCTAAATCTATGTCAGGAATTCCTAATAATTTTGCCAGTTGTACTTGCTGACTTGGAGTTAATTTTTTGTAACCACTTTCCATTAAGTATTGATTAAGTTTTGTTGTCTTAATAAAATCATCTGATTTTTTATCATACGAATAGGATTTTTTACCTAAAAAATCTTCAATTAGTTTATGTTTTAATGCATTTAAAAGAGCTGTTCGATTTGTGCTATTTGTTTTTTTACTGCCATCAACATCATTGATTGTTTTTATTCCAGAGACACCTAAAACACTTCCGAGCTCATACATATCTTGATAACTAAGTTTTGCATAACCTAAGCTTGTGACATACTGATTTAAAGCAGTTTGACCATTAGAAGAGGTAGAAACCTTATCAGAACCAAGAATATCTTTATAAGTTTGATTTTCTGCTGATACAGTGGAACTATTTGACTTATCTAATGATTTAACAGTATTTTTTGCATATTTATCATACTCCTCATTAGCTTTTTGCCATGCATTTTTTATATTATTGATAGTTTCTATGATGGTAACTGAATTTGTTGTAAAAGTTTTATTATAATTACTAATGGTTTCACCTGATTTTGTCCAAGCATTTGTTATTTCAGAGGATATCGTATAGCCAACATTTTTAGCAGTAGTATTAATTGTTTCAGCGATTGTATCGCTTTTACTATTGATTTGCTTTATGGCATCATTAAACATAGTTTCATTATCACTCAAATAGGTTTCCATGGAATCTTTATATGAGTTTAATTGATTGTCTAGATATTCCTTTTGATTCTCTATGTTTTTATTATATACTGTATCGTCTAATTGAGTTTGTGCATCAGATAAACTTGCCCTTAATTCTCGTAACTTTTTCTTAGCCTCATCAGAATCATCACCAGATAATGAATTTATTTGCTTTTGAATTAGTGTTATGGACTTTTTACTATTAGCAATTGTTTTTTGATATTCGTATAAATTCTTCTCTGAGTCCAAGGCTTCTTTCTTCTTAGAAATTAATTCAGAAAAAGCATCAATCTCAGCTTGTACCCCCTCTTTAACCAAAGAAAGAATTGATTGTTTTTCTGTTTGTGCTGCTTGGATAGCATCATACCTTGATTTGGTTAAGTCTTGTATTCTTTGTTGTACATTTATATCTGAGGAGTTTTTATCTAATGTTTTTAACTCTTTGGCTATCTCATCTGATTCAGCCATATAAGTATTATAATTTATTCCATGTTGCCCAATAGTTGCAAGACCTTTATCATTAAGGCCACCCTCATCGTTTACCAATTTCTCGTTACTTAATAAGTTAATTAGAAAATCAGATTCAGAGGTTATAGATTGAAATTTAGTCAATAGATTATCAAATCTATCCCATGATAATTGACGCAAGGAATTATTACATTTATCAATTGATGTGCTAGTTTCTTGTATTGCATGGTTAACACCATAAATAGTATTAACCATGTCATACCATTCTTGGCTATATTTTTTTATTTGGCCTGTTTTTACTTTGTCATCAAGTGTTCCTTGTAATGCTTCTTTTTCGCTTAAGAGTTTGTCCTTATAATCTTTGTATAAGGTCTTTTGCTTTTCATAAAAACTTTTACCTACTTGATAGCCTTTTTCACTAGCAGAATCTATTTGTGATTGCAAAAGTTGTTGCTTTGAATTGTTTAATGATAATTTATTTGAATAATATTTTTCGATATTATCAAATTGCTGTTTAGCATTTTCACTAATGAGATTCTTTAGGTCTGATTGTAATTTAACTCTTTCTTCATCAGTTTTGGCTAACTTTATTTGTAATTCATATGATTTTTTCTGAGCGTCGAGAAGGTTTCGTTGAATTTTATTCTGTTCTTTATATGAGTGTGTACTATTATTTAATTTGGAATTATTCTTATCAATAATAGCATCATATTTGTTTATCTGTAATTGAAGTAGTTTATCTTGCTCTTCTTGTTGTTTATAAATAGAATTGTTATAATCTAATTCCGCTTGCTTATAGTCTCTCCAAGCATTTTGAGCTTTTTCTACTTTTTCAAATTGTATTTCTCTATCTTTACCTTTAAAATCTTCGACAGAATAGTGTTTACCACTTTCTATGGCTTTTTTATAATTCCCTGGTAACCCTTTTGATACTTTATCATAGTATGATTTGTAATCACCTAAAGACTCCGCATAAGCATTTGATAATTCTTTTGTACTGTCAATAATTTGTTTTTGAATTTTTAATTGTTTAGACCAAGATGTGGTATTATCTAATTCAGAATTAAGTTTATCCAGTTCAGTTCTTAGGTTTTGAATAGAGTTGGCTGTCCAATCAATCTGTTTGGGTTCTTTCAGTTTGTCTTCATTATAACTATCTGGATCTCCAGGTTTATTAGGGTTATCCTCTTTATCTGTAAGTCCTAATAATTTTTTAATTACAGATAAGCCAGCATATTTTTTTTCAAGAGCTTCAAGATCTTCTGTTGCTTCATCTAGCAAAAGTGTATTATCATCAATAGATTTTTGTATTAAGCTACCTAAAAGCTTACTTAATATACCATTAGATGTTTTAGTTTGCAAATCTTTTAGAGATTCAATTTCAGATTTATAAGCTGTAATTCTATCTTTTGTAGTTTCGATAGTTAATAATGTTTCATCTATTTGAGCATCAACTTGCGCTTCTTTAGTTTTATGAATCTGCTCTCTTAATTCCTCTAATTTAGATATTTCTATTGAATAGCCATCAGATGTCTCAATTATTGAGTCTGCTAGTTGTGGGTATAGATCAATAAGATTTCTAACCTCAGAAGTTGATAAGCTTTGATTATTTTGGACACCATTAATTATAGAATCTAATGTAGCCAATTGATCATAAGTATTTCTTATATCTTCTTTTAAATTATCTATGTTAGAGATATCAGGCTTTATATTTATAGCTTGATTAAAAATATTGTCAAATACTTCTATTGAATCAGGGAAAAGTTCTATATGCTCTGACACTTTGTTTTTTATTTCATTAAATTTATTATAAGATTCTTTAACTCCTTTACCACTGTATACTGCTTGATTATACTTTTCTACAGCTTCTAAAGCTCCGTAATATAGTTCAGCTGAGGCATCATTAGCTTTAATATAAGCTTCTGTATATGTTTTAACATTTGATATACTTGTCTCAATTTTTTCCTTATTGAAGGTGTTCAATTCTTTGCTAATAAAAGATTTTAGTTCTTTAGCAGTTTTATCATCACCAAAATTATTATCGAGTTCATGATATAAATTTTTTAACTGTTCATATGAATTTAGTCTAGACGTCTTATAATTGATTTTGAAATATGAAGTGTCATATACATCGTCTACCGATAAATAATCTTTAGTTTTTAGAAGTGATTCTACTTGGGGTGATAGATCAATAGCGTATGATAGAGTGCCACTAATTTTTTTATTAAGATATTTTTTGTCACTTTCTACATGTTCTTCATTTAGAGCAACATAGTCTTTGGCGTTTTCCCTGTCTAAATCACGTAATAATAATAGTTGATTTTCATACTTACCATTCAAAAGATCTATGCCACGAGCTTCATCACCATATGATTTGGTTATATCCTTCTGTAAAACCAATAATTCTTCTTTGACTGATTTTAATTGAGTAGTAGATAAAGATTCATTATCAAGTTCATCTATTAAATTTTTATATCTAGTAATATAATCATCTAAAGAATCTTTCTGAGAAATATAAGTAGCTGTTAATTCTTTTGATTTTTCCATTGCTATTTCTTCTGCATGTACCATTTTATAAATAGCTTCTGATATTTTAGAAATAGCTGCGTCAATAGCAAATGATGCAAGCATACCACCTATTCCTGCCATTGCTTTCAAGGCTACACTTCCAGCTTTTGAAGCTAAGGTAGTACCCTTCATAGATGTAGTTAATTTGGTAAGGGAACTGATTTGGTTTTTACTTGACAATACATGTTGTTTTGCAGCTACAGAACATTTTGCTATGGTTTTACTCCATGCTTGTCCGGTTGGTACTCCTTTTGATAATAATTGAGTATACTGTTCAATATATTCAATATCATTTTTACTTATTTGATTAATAAATAAAGATGATAATGGACCATGCCCGCTCTTATAATCTCTTTTTATATCTTTATAAGGTTTATTAATTAATTGAATATTATTAGCATTTCTTTTTTTGTTATCATCTAATAATTTGAATATCAAACTGTAGTATTAATGTTTGGATGTATTTGTATTTGGTATGTTTATAAGTAAATTAATAAAACAGATGCGAGAAGTCTGTTTTAAATTTTGTTATTATCTTCTTATCTTAACTCTGATAATATGAGCTCCAAACAATGTGAAAGTAGATGATAAGAAATCTACTAACAATTTCCTGTCACATTCAGTTCAGTTCCGACTGTCTATTCACCTAAAGGTAAAGGTGCGAGCCTATCAGTCTGTGGGGTTAGTTCTCAATAAGAACTGTCACCTGCTGACCATGCGAAGTTCTACGTTGTCACTAAAGCCTATTATGTCGCCATAATAGGAGAGTAGTAGAGTGTTTACGCATTTCCCAGTCACAAAATTGTTAATGTGTGCGTAGTTTCAGTACGCCATATCTCTCGTTTAAGATAGTATTATATTTTACTATCATGTAATGCCTAAACTTATACTTTGTACAAGAATTACATTACTGTCGGCATATTCATAGTTGAGGTACGACTGTATAATTTGCCCTACCGACATCTTTTAATGAGCTATTACTTATTTCATATAATATAGCATTTTTAAAAAAAACTGATAAATCTTTTAATTTAGGTTGTATTTTTTCCATAGTGCTACTTAATGATTTCTCAATATTTTGTATCGATTCTTTTTCATCAAGAACTGCTTGCACTTTAATAATTAAGTCATTATTTCCCATAAACTCTCCTTTCATTTGAAATGTGAAGGCCCTCAGTGGGAGAGCAGAGGCCATTATATAGTAAAAGAGAGTTTCTAATAATAGAAACTCTCTTGATAATTAGGATCTTTTTTAATATGCAACTTTTATTATGCAGTATTTTTCTGATGGATATTTGCTACGTATATCTTTTATATCATCTTCGTTAACGCAATACTCTTCATCGATTATAGATGCATAGCAACCAGAAATATCGATAACAATTATACGTGACATAGCACAAACTCCTTTCGTATATTGATTTTACTTATTAATTGTGCTATGCTAACGATGAGTATGATAGTAACACAATAAGGTCTCTATTTGAAATCATTGCCGTGATTTTAAATAGAGATTTTTTCTATTAATAATTATCAATAACAAAATGATCAAAAATACCTTTAGGATATTTATTTAAGTCTAGTTGTTTACATAAGTATTCAAATGCTAGTTCCTCATTATAACCACAGATTCTCTCTGATTTTAGGATATTATGATTTGTTTCATTAAATTGGTTGCAAAGCTGATATTCATATTCCCTAATTAAATCAATTAAAAGTTCAGATTTGCAATTTATTCTTTTTTCGAAATACTTTTCAACACTAAAGATCTTTTGCTTATCAATAGATACTTTTCCTTCAGTAAAATCTTTTTCACAAAACTTGTAAAAAGGTAATTCTTTTATTTCATTAGTTGAGATATAGTGAAAAAGCAGTACTTGATTATAACCAATTTGTTCGTTCGCTCTTCTTCTTCTGGAAAAGGAAAAAAAACCACATAAAGCCTCTAAAATAAAACTTTCATATAATGGCCTGTATGTGAATTTTATATTTGTAGCAGAAGTTAACATATAAAAATTTTTGTTTTTATAAGATGCGTTTTCTAAAATGATGTAATCGAATTCATCTTGCATTTTTAACACCTCCAACTAGTAATAATTACCTATGATGGTATCATAAACCATAATACGACAAAAATCAATAGTAAGATTGTAAAAATGCAAGTTAAATTCAGAAAAAGTAATCATAATAATATTATTGTTAAGTAAAAGTAAGTTTTATAAGCATAAAGAGAGTTTTATAAGGTATATATTAATTTGCTATATCATTATTTGCTAATATCAAAGATATAAATGATTTATTCTACATAATCTTTGTTATTATCATTTTCTAAAAGAGATAATAATTTGTCTTTTAAAACATCTGGTGGTAAAGTTGCTAGTTCATGAATAACATTAAAATACTCTTCTTTTTTAGAAATAAATAAGTATAAATGAGAGAGTAGTTCATATTTCATTTGTTTTGTTAACATCTTCATTTTAAAATGCAATTTTAATTTTTTAATCATATCTAAATTTTCCTTTCAATATATAACAATATAATAGTTTTTAGTATAATATAATCTATATAAAATACCTTTAAAGATATATTAGCTAGAATATAGTAGGAAACATTTGCGCAAATAGAAAACCTGCCACCCCTGCAATAAAAAGCCAAAGCAGTTTATCAGTAATATTATCCCATTTCTTTTTGGTCTCTTGAGCGGGCTTATTTTCTAAAACTGTCACTTTGTCACTTAATTCACGTTGCCCCGTTTTAACATCTTGTATGTCTTCTTTAACACTCATCAGTTGATTACCCATTGTTTCAACACCATTAGCAAGTTTTATAAGTGTTATCTGCATATTATTTGTTTCTTTCATATTTATTTCAAGGTTTTCAATTCTACGCGTATTTGATTTACATCTTGAATCAACACTTTCTAATTTGACCGCTAAATCTAAGTATTTATCATCCATAAATGTTCCCCATTATTTTGTTTCAAAATTACTCTTTATTCCTAATATTTTAGTTAAGGAAATAAATGCTTTGCTTGCATATATGGTTATTGCAGAATAGATAGCAAAAGAAGGTTGAACTCCAACATTCACTAGATTCACAGCTTCGCTACAAAATGCTAGGCTAATAAAAGTAATAGTGATGATAACTGCTTTTGCAATTCCATTCATTAACTTCTTCTTATCAAAGGTGTAATCTCTAACACCAATGTTGTAATAAAGTCCTGTAGCAATATTTGCTAACATAGCAACCAAAAGTACAGGCAGTAAATTTAAAACTTCTTTCATGGCCAACCTCCTTTCATAAAGAAAATCATCCAACCTTTGGTTTATTTTCACTCCATTTTCTATAGACCCATTGTGTTTCTGATTTTAAAAACCAGCAGACTAATTTACCTTTTTTCTCCTGGAACTCTGATTCACATGTATATACTGGCTGCACGCCTTTGGAAGTATAAAATATTATTTGTTTTATAACATCGATGGGAATAAGATTATCTTCCCCATAACAATCAAACAAATCGTTTATCGTTTTTAATTTTAAATTTGAAATAGTGTCACCTTCTTTTTATGTAAAAAAAGGAATACCACTGTACAAATTATATTGTATAGTAATATTCCTTTATGTTCTTAGAAAACTACAATATAATTAATGTCTAACTAATTTATTTAACAATAATAAACTTAGTAAATATTGATTAAAAAGATGTTGTTAGATTTCCTCTGGTTCTGTATATTCAACAATATCAGCAACATTTCCATCTCTATCTTCTAGACAGGAGAATTCAATCTTAACAGTTGCAGCATCGCCTTCAGATGAAAAACTTAAATCCATAGATTTCTTAGGTTTACATTTATAACCTGTGATGATATAAGGGGTAATAACTCCAGACTCATCTTTTTCTACTGTCTTCATTGTGCAATAATAATCAAGTGGATTTTTCATATTGTTAAATGAAATCTTTTGTACGCCGGAAGTCTTAGTTACTAAATAACCAACTTCATAAGAAGCTCCTTTAACGATATCTGCTGCCTCAGCTGCTTTAAAAGTAGTACTTTCTACAGAACCTTTAATTGGAGTACCACCAAAATCTCCATCTGCATAAACAAAAACTGTTCCAGCCTTAACACCAGTTGGTAAAGTTAAAGAACCGTCAGTAGTAGCAGTAATTGTTTGTTTATCTGCGATAATAGCACTAGTATCTACAGTACCATCAGACATAAGCGCATATAACTTAAATGGTTTAATCTGTGCTTCAATTGTAATCGTAGCATCCATTGGATTGGTAAAGGCAATTTTCTTAGCACCTTTCGACATTGCATATGTTTCATCTGCTGTGAAACCAAAAGTTGTTACCTTTGCATCCTCAAAAAATAAGTATGGAGCCATTGTTTTTAAAACCCTAATGTCTACATCGCAACATGTACGATTTGCCTTGTTAATATTTGTCATATCTATTCCTCCTAATTTTTATTTTTTATAAAATAAAAAGACTCATGAGAGAAAAGTCTCAAGAAGCCTTATTATTATTGATTATTTAGATTCTTAAACCATTGCGTAGCATCAAATTTGTTTTTCTCATCACCCCAAGTAGCAACAGAAATTGATTGGATTTTATAAACATTATTGTTTTGGAGACGTTGAAACTGGTCATATAACTGATATACTGTCATATCCCATATATTTATCATGTTAATGGAAGGGTGATAAGCGGCTACAGCAGAAATGATATTTGCAAGTTCCATATTGTTATCTACATTTTTAACTCTGTCAAAATTATTTTCTGCTTGCATGGAACGATAATATAATTTTTCAGCTAGCTTATTTTTAAATTTTGGTTTCTCATCTTTCGTTTTTTGAGTAATCCCATTACGTTGTAGTATTAATTCTGCAATTGATTGATAAAGATAATGTGGAAATGCTTCATCATCTTGGTTGTTATTTTTAATAATAAATACTCTATTGTCAAAGGAGTAATCTAATTTGCAGCAAAGAAAGAAAGCTAGTGCTTCAACTATATTTTTCATCATTTGTTTATCAAAAGATAATATATCCAAGAGTGTAATTTCTTCTTTTTCAGTATCTGATAATGAGTTATAATCATTTTTTATTTTTAGTATAATATCTTTTTCCTCTTTCTCATATCTACTAAAATACTCTGATTCATTAGTGATAGCTTGAAAATAATTATCTAGATTAAGAATCATTAATGATAAATAACTATTATAAGTTTGGAATCCTATTTTTGATATTTCTTTTAAAGTAGGTGATATAATACTACATCCACATTGTAATGGTAGTGGATCAAAACTAAGTAAAGTTCCATAATCTAATTTCATATAACCCCTTCTTGTAATAGATTTATATTTTTTATAATAACGTTACACGATGTTCAAAATTACATCATCTTAAATTAGTAAGTGTCTACACCTCAACGTTTAGTTTGGTTAGTAATTCAGACACAACAATTTCTTCTCCAATTGAAATACAATTTTCTAATTTATATTCTAGAAGTTGTATCAATAAATTAATCTCATCAGTTGTTATAGGGATATTGTTTATTATTTCCTCATACATTTGCTTCACCTACATTTTAATTAGTAGTAGAAGAGCTGCACCCTTCTATGAACCTGTAGCAATTAATTCACGATATTTTTTTAATAGCAATAAATTATTTTTATTCTCAACACAATAATAATTTTTTCCTTTGCCAGAATAGGTCTTGTTACACATCGGAACATAAATGCCATATTTTCTTAAATAATCCGCTTCATGCTTTCTAATTAGTAAAATAGTGATACACTCGCTTTCTTTAAGTATTTTTATTAGATTTGAAAAAGCCTGTACATCAATTTGTACAGGCTTGATATGAAAAAGAAGATATGAAAAATGAGAAATGTTTTGAAACTAACAAATTGCATCGTGAGTTGCTTTATTTCTCACTACTGTATATATGTTCTCAAAAAAAGTGGCTTAAATGCTGTTAATAGCTATAGTTGAGCTGTTTTTAAAGAACTTCACATAAGCTTTTTCTGTATTCTCTCATTGATTTTTTTTGCCATTCTAATTGCTTTATTCTTTTACATCCATTGCAATAAATATGATTTCTTCCCGTTTTTTCAAACATATCACCGCACTCTTTACAACGTCCATATATTTTATGTTGTTTTACACCATAGTATTTTTTTTGATATTGTTTAAGTTCGTTCTCTAAATATTTGCAAACATACTTAATATAGAAGTTATCTTCATTCCAGTTATCAATATTCATATCTTGAGTAAATACATTAGAATAATCATCAAGAAGTATACAATTTTGAAATATTTTCATTAGTAGATCTTTGATAAGTGCTTTATAGTCAGTCCATGAAAGGCTCATTTTTTGTTTCCTATATTTTTCTTTAACTTCTATTGATTTATTGATAGCATCATCAATAGTAACAGTAACATAATTTTTAGAAAACTTTTCTCCCGATATCCAACGATAATATAACCTTTTAGGCGTATTAAGTAAATTCATGTATTCACTATGTAAGATAACTTCGGAATCAAAGAATCTTGTATAAAGATTATTAATCTTTTGACGAATTAAGCTGATATAATCAGTTTTATCTGTCATGGATTTATAACCTGTATATTCTACCTCAGACCACATATCAAATACTTGTCCAAGTTCAGAATGGATTAAATCACCTCGTACTTTAAAATTGATAGTTTTCTTATAAATTCTTCTTTTATTTGAACTACTCCATATGGAAGCCGTGAAAGATTGTAATATTTCATTCCTTATAATAAGGTTACCTTCTTTATAATCTTCGATAATTTCATAAAAAAATTTATTACTTATGTTATATATTTTCCTCACACTCCTTAAAATTATAATATTTACCAAGATATTCATAAGAATTATCAAGCTCTGAAGGAATTTCTACGATAGATAATTCATATTCTTCATGTGTGTTTGCATATAAATTTTTAATTATATAGTCACCAAAGGCAGACCATGCAAGGCTTTTACTTATAGAAGGATTATTATAAGAAACACTAATTACATAATTTGCAATTAGTTCTTCGTTTAGTGATAATTCATCCAACAGTGTTTTCTTATATTGATTAATTAATGCGTCATGATTATAATCGTTAAGTTTCTTTTCTTGGTTCATATTAAGGTGGTTCTTTAAATCCATGGCGTAATTATTAATATAATGTCTAACAATACGAACTATTTTTTTATCTGTTAGGTTTAGGTTATGGTTGATAATTAGTGGCTTCGTATTCTCGATGGAGTTATCCGATAATAAACGTTTCTTTTCCCAGTCACAGACATACTCACATAACTCGTTCATTGGTGATGGCGAATGGTAAGAATTTAATTTGATCTTATCTTCGGGATTTTTGATATTTTTATTTTTATCTTTTAACTTCTCATAGGTTTCTAACTTTTTAGGATAGTTATATAATAAGAACCAAGGTAATTGGGTGGAATGATTTCTAAGGGCTTTACTCATCTGCCAGCGGTAACCAGTCTTTAGAAAGTCTATTTCTTTTCCTTGATAAATTCTTAATAGGCTTATATAATCCGAATATTGTTTTCTTATTTCAGGGTTATCCGTATATTTATTTGATATACTAGTAGCAACGTTAGTAATTTCACCTATTCTATTGTCGCGGGTCATAACTTCATAATCGGTGATATTTTCTAAGGAATATGGTTTAGAAATTGCTGTTGCCTTATCGTCAATGTCGATAATGATTGGTTTACTTATAATAGAATTAACTATAATTGGATCGTTGCATAATAAAACAATATCACCATCGTAATCCATTCCACCTTGCTGTGGGGCAGATAAGTCATACATATTTAACATTACAATATCCTGGTCTTTAAAATAGGAGAACCATTTTGAAGTTATTTCATTATTAATAATATTAATTTTATTAACTTCTGATGGACAGACCAAAGGGGAGCGAAAGGAAATACATTCCCCCTCATTTAGTGTATTGCAATAAAACTCACCAGAGTTTAAACATCCAACTGGTTCTATCCCGATAGCATACTGTAAATATCCAATCATGTCACCGACTACGGTATGATAAAAACCATCCACATAGATTTTTCCCACCTTAGTTTCATCGATTGCTTTTTTTAATTTTCTATAAATATATTTTTTTATGGCGGGATCCTTTAGCATATCCTTATTTATTAATATAGCTTTCATATATTTATTGTCAGACTCATAGTCATTCGTATCTGTTATTCCCATAAATTTAAGCGTATAAAAGGTATCTCCTTTTATTATTTTCTCATATAAATCCGTAGTATATCTTGCTAATTTAATTATTTTGCCCTCATTCTCTTCTAATAAAATATCGTATTTATCAGCTCTTTGTTGATAATGTTCAATATATTTGGAATTCCATAAATCAAGGCACTGTAAGTATTGAAAGTTCATGCGCGTTTTTTTATTTATATTTTTAGTGTGATGACTATACTTGCTAATTCCTAATTTGTAATGGTATTTATGAAGAGTCTCCATATACTTAATCCAAGCATTTTTTCCATAGGTTTCTTTAAAATATTTATGACCTTTAAACATAGATAAGTTCCAAATGCAATCAATATCATCAATATTATGGGTATGGCCATATACATCAGTTATCTTCGTATAGCCCCATTCTTTTAGAATTTGCTTAAAAGGAACATAAACAGAGTAACCTTTTATAAACGGTAATCTTATTTGATTGCCAATTGCTTGGTAATCAAGATTAAGTGCATGACTAGTTATATTCATAAAATCGGCTTCATGGCAGCCACAGCCATCGAAAGGTGATATTGTGATATTCTTATAACCTTCTTCAATCTCGCGTGAGTTATATTTTTTTCGCATCCCAGTATCTTTATCCGTATATTCTCGTTCATGTTCAACTACATATTTAATTAACTGATCATATAGAGTTTTTTGATATTCACCGACAATAACGATGTAAGGTAAATAGTTAGGAACAAGTGTACATGAACTAAATGGAAGACACCTCTGAGCTTCATATTTAGAGATTACACACTCTGAAATTTCGATATTCATTTGTGTTATCATATATAATTCTTTGAATAATTCGTCACATAAGAATGCAGTAATGCCATCTCTTCCTTGAGAAGCAGATTTTCCAAATCTAGAATAATGTATATTATTATAAGTAAAACCATTATTTAAAATATGTCGAAGTTCCTTTTCTTGTTTTGGGTTTTTCTTCGCAACAATGAGAATAATTTCGTTTATATGGCTAGTATAAGAGCCACGCAATCTCTCCACTTGATCAAATAGAAGGGAAGAGGGCTGAGTTATTAAGTAATCTTTATTTAATTCCTCATCTCTAGTTAAAAAAACATTATAGTTTTGTAAAATAATTTCTTTGATAGGTAATTTTATTAATGTATATTGTTGACTCTCCAATGTTCAAACCTCCCATTTATATTTGTTGATAGTAATAATTTAATTCTTATCAATCCAGATATCCCAATATCTACCATTCGAGTTGTAGTGTGTTTTTAAAGTATCATATTCAAATGGGAGAATATCAGCTATTTGATAAGCATAATAACAATATTCAATACGTCCTCTTCGTATTTGGCTCAAAATATCGTTTATAAAACTACAATAGCTTTGCCAATTAGTAAGGCCATAACACGATCCATTCGTTTCGTCCTCCCATATTGGTATTTCTTTTGAATAGCTGATTAATTTCCCATTCTTTTTTTGAAATGGATTTATATATGATTTTAAAATTTTATATTTTACTTGCCATTCACTATCCGTCATTGATTCGGATGGTCTCCCTAAGGTTATGAAATCTAAGTTTGATAAATCATTTTTCATGTTTTTCGTTATCCTCCTTATAATCTTCTGATAGATTTTAGTAATCTTAATTAGTTAGAGTATTCACCTCAATTAATATAGACGTTTTATACATCATTGTTATGAAAAGAATGCTAACACACTCTGTTTGGGATGTCAAGAGTTTTATACATCATTGAAATTTAGAAATTAATTTATAATATTAAAGTTATAATTGGATTATTGTTATATACAGTACTCGGCATCTTTGTAATTTGATAGGGTTGGATAATTCTGCATAACAGTGATGTATAAAATATCTAATAGACAGTGGTTTATTAATATGATAGACTAATATAAGGTGTGATTCATAATGGAGGTGCTAAATGATCAATTATAATAGTGACGAATACAAAAAGTTAATAGAAGAATTTTGTTCCTATAAAGGATATACTGAAAATCAGGCATCTTTTCTATTAAGACCGATTGTTTATACAAAAGATTTGTTCAACTTAATTCCTTATCAGTATGCAAAACTAATACTTGAAATGTGCGGTTTTGATGGTGATGAAGGTAGTAGGGGTACAAAGAATCCTCAGTACTTACGAGAAAATTTGAGTTACATAAATCAATTTTTTGAATGGTGTAAAAATGAGAAAAATATAATCCATGGAAATCCATTTTATGATTTGGATACATTGTCTTATAAATACTTATTATTTCAAGTAATTGAGAAGATGGATATCGCTGTTTTATATGATGATTCAATAGATATGATTGTAGATAAAATAGAGCTAAATAAAAGTTTATTGGAAATGATTATGAGGCTTTTTTATGAAGGAATTAAAAATCCGAAAGAGCTAGCTGGTATAAAAATAAATAATATAGATTTTGTTCATATGACAATTAAATTGGAAGATAGAGTGATAAAGTGTTCTAGCAAACTTATGATGTCGATTAAGTCATATATGAAAGAGAAAGAATTTTATTCAAAGAAAAAAAATTCGAATAATGTTGAGAATTTAGAATTTACGAGCTATGAAAATTATCTAATAAAACTTGTAGTGAAAAAGGCTTCAGATTTAGATATTGATAATGAAGACAACTATATAAGAGCCACATCATTGAGAATTGGTAGATATTTAAAAACGATTAATTTAAATTATATAGACTTAAATAGGTCTGGATTTATTAATGCTATTAGAAGAGAATTCTTAACTTATAACGATGAAGAGTTCTGTAATATTTTTATTGGTGATGATAAGCTAAATACTGGTATAGTTCGTAAATTGAAGAAAATAATGTCTGAGTATGGATTTGATGTTGTATATACAACTATAAATTCATGTATTCCATATGTTGTTAAAAGTAAATACTATCAGTAAGGTAGTATTTATTTTTATAATAACAACGATATATAAAACATTAAACGTTCTATTTTTGTTCTAATCTATATTGACAAACCTCTGAAAACATTGTATCATAAAAACAAACATATGTTCGATTGGAGGGCGGCATGTTAAAAGAGATTAATGTAGAACAAGCTCTTAGTATTTTAAACCATAATATAAATAAAGATATTATGTTTAATATATATTCTACACCGAATGGGGACGGGAGTAAGAACAATCAGTATTTAAAAAAATATGGTGTATCTAATTCAGAGGAAGGAATATTGTTGTATGAGTCTGTTGATTATAAGCGTTCGAATTTATTAATTCCCACTTCACCAGATTTATTATCCATATTGCTTATAACTATGCATAGTAATTTTGATCTTATCTTTACATATAAAACTTTTTACAGGCAGATAAAATTAGTATCAACATATAAAGAATACATGCTGAAATAATAGATATTTTTAGATAATAAAAATGTGTTTCATAAAAGGAAATGAGGTGTTTCATGGATTTTATATTTACTTTACTTATAATTATCAAATTAATAATTTCAGTAGCTATGAATGCTAGACTATTCGAAGATTTGTCATTGTTTTCATATGAATATGCTGAAGAAATTCTAAATTATATTGATTTAGATGTTCCGCAAAATAGTTCATTTAAATCAAGAATGGATTGGAAGAAGTTAACGAATAAGAAGTCAAAGCAATACCAATTACAGCAAGAAGCCTATACTAATATTTTTGGATTCCGTTGTATTGATGATAGATTTTGTATTGCAGTAGGATCATTTTACTCTCATAAAATTGGTGATATACTTGATATTCATATGAGAAATGGTTCTATATTACATTGCATTGTTGGGGATATAAAAGCAAATAAAGATACAGATAAAAAAAATCAGCAACATAAATTTGATAATAGTGTAATTGAGTTTATCATTGATGATAAAGCTTTTATTGAGGCAAATGGATTAGAAATATATAAATCAGGTAATATCTCAAATGTTTGTACTGAATTTCAGGGAGAAATAGCATATATAAGAAAATATATTGATATGAATGCAATTGATCAATGGTATTTTGAATAAAAAAACTGAGGTACCTCATCTAAAACGAAAGAGATAACTCAGTTTTTAAATATACTATAACATTATGTTCTAATACTGATAATACTCTTACTCTTCATGTCTCGGATTATTCCCAACTAAAATAATCCCCTGTGTTATCGCTGTAGTTACATTAGTTTCAAATTGAAGATCCAAGGAATCAAGTCTTGTTATTAACTCTCCCTGTGTTGTCACCACATATTTTGCTGGTAGACGATTTAGTGCATATGAAGCAATATCTAAGCGGCATTGCTCACATTTACAACAGTTGAAGGAATCTACAATATGATCTATTTGTTTAATCACGAGATCCTCCATTAAATTATGTAATATCTTATCCATACAATATTACCCCCATATACATTATTAAACTGCTATTTTCATAACAAGTGAAGCAGCTTACTGGTCAATCTTGTTCTCACAGTTCTTTTATTTCCAGTACTTTATTGCTGCACGTAATGGGCCCCCTTGCATTAACATGCTATATCAATAATTTACCACTTAGCTAATTATTTGTAAAGAGTGTGCGTTGTTTTTTAATTTAGAGTTTGATATAATGGAAATCGTGGTAAAATCTAATTGGTACTAGTATTATATAAGTTGAACTATTATACTGCTTCAGGTATAAAAATGCCATATACACAAGCAATTTCACACCTGAAACCAGCAGAAAACAAAAGTTCATCATATATAGGTAAAACTATGGGAATCCTATCTATTGTTAGGAATGACGAAAGGATAGAAGCAATGAGCATAAAAAATGAAAATGAGCTCCAAGAGACTAGCTTAATAATTAAGCTGTGGAAGAAATTTGTAAATCGTGAAACGATAACCTATGCGATTGCAGGGGTGTTAACGACATTGGTTAATTTAATTTCCTTTGATTTAATCGCAAATAAAATGCATGTTAATGATCTGGTAGCCAATGTTATTGCTTGGATTTTAGCAGTTAGTTTTGCTTATTTAGTAAATAACTTTTGGGTATTTCACAGTGGAGTAGGTAATGAAATTGAAAAAATATTTAACTTCTTTGGGGCAAGGTTAGTAACACTTGGCATTGAGGAAGTGGGTATTCTTTGTTTTGTTACCTGGTTACATTTTAATAATATGGCTGTGAAGCTTGGATTAGCAGTTATTGTTATTATCGTAAATTATATTTTTAGTAAGTTATATATTTTTAATAGGGACATGGATGAGAAGTAATATACCAAGTCCCGTGGAAAGGGTTCAACAATGGAAAAAGCTATCGTAACGTTAAAAAAAGGGGAAGGAAGATTTTTAAAATCAGGTGGCCTATGGATATTTGATAATGAAATCAGTCAGGTTAGTGGTGAATTTAAAAATGGAGATTTAGTAACTGTTCAAGATTTTGATGGTTATTGCATGGGAACTGGTTTTATTAATGAAGTGTCAAAGATTAGAATTCGTATGATGAGTAGAGTAAAAGATCAAGAGATTACAGAAGAATTTCTTAAAAATCGATTACTCGCAGCATGGGAATATCGTAAGAAGACAGTGGATACCAGCAGTTGTCGTGTTATATTTGGGGAGGCTGATTTTTTACCTGGTTTAGTTATTGATAAATTCTCTGACGTTTTGGTGGTTCAATCATTAGCACTTGGTATTGATCGTATGAAGGATGTGATAGTACGATTATTAAAAGAAATCTTGCTAGAAGATGGAGTTATCATTCGTGGTGTATATGAACGAAGCGATGCGAAAGTAAGAACCCAAGAAGGCATGGAGCGTGTCAAAGGTTTTCTTGGAGAGCCTTTTGATACGAATGTTTTGATAACAGAAAATGGTGTAAAGTATTACGTAGATGTTGAGGATGGTCAGAAGACTGGATTTTTCCTGGATCAAAAATATAATCGATTAGCAATCCAACGTCTATGCAAGGATGCGAAAGTATTAGATTGTTTTACTCATACTGGTTCATTTGCCTTAAATGCTGGAATTGGTGGAGCAAAAGAAGTAATTGGTATTGATGCATCCGAATTAGGTGTATCTCAAGCCGGGAAGAATGCTGAGTTAAATGGATTAGAAAAGATCGTTCGAATGTGAGGATGTCTTTGAGTTACTACCTCGTTTAGAGGAGTCAGGTGAGAAATTTGATGTTATTATTCTTGATCCACCTGCATTTACAAAGTCAAGAAATTCAGTAAAGAATGCCATTAAGGGATATCGTGAAATAAATCTAAGAGCTATGAAGTTAATTAAAGATGGCGGATATCTAGCAACGTGTTCTTGCTCACACTTTATGACACCGGAGTTATTTACGGAAACAATTGGACAGGCTGCTAGAAACGTTCATAAGCGTTTACGTCAGGTAGAATATCGTACTCAGTCACCGGATCATCCTATTCTTTGGGCAGCAGAGGAATCTTACTATTTGAAATTCTATATTTTCCAAGTATGTGATGAAAAATAATAGATAGTATCTTTGCTAAAGACATGTTTGAATCGACACGATAAATAAAGAGAAAAGCTGTACTTCCAACATTAAGTTGTTGAAGGTACAGCTTTTTCTATGATAGTATAGCTTTTTCTGTTCATGAAATTGAAAGTTAACATAGCGTACTTTTTCTTGTTTATTTATAGTACGTGCAATTGTTCTTCAGTTTATCGAGTGATATGATACGTTATAAATAAAGTATCACTTAATAACCGGTGGTTGAAAGAGTCTAAGTTCGCCGTTTTGAGGCTTATAAGCATATACATTAACCTCATTATAATCACGGAAAAATATAAAGTTACTGGTGCAACAAATTTGCTTATAATCTCCTTCTCTGATAACCTTCTTCTCCAGTGTGGCAAGGTTTATCTGGCCAAGATGATTATTGTCACCGCCATCTACTTGGTAGAAGATATAATTCCCGTCCATGCTGATATTATATGTAGAGCAAAATTCATCAATTAGGATGGTCTTATTGTTTCCCTGATAGTCAATACGGCAGAGAGCATAATTATCTTCTATAGATATGTAGTAGATTCCTTCTGGCCTTGCAATTGGCATATAGCAATTACTATTTAAAATGGTTTGTACAGTATTGTCTGTTGTGTCCATAGCATAGATACTATGATCTAAATCAGCGCCTGCAAAGTACATAGAACCCTCATGGTAGGAGGCAGGAAGGATAGGAGAATCAGCTAACCTAGTCTCATTCTTTGCATCGATTCCTACACTATAAAACTGAATCCCTGTTTTCGGCGAATAATGTTGATAGTAAATCGTATTTCCATACAATGA
>NZ_DAMADT010000002.1:281670-300231 GCF_031997925.1 Lachnoclostridium sp.
ACCGCTTGGCTCAGCATATAGCTGTACACTATTATTTCCATTATCTTTATTGATTCGATAGATACCGGAACAATAGAAGAGAAAGATACTTTTTGTTGGTTTCACTTTTGTATTATTTTCTCTGGAATAATAGATGTAATTATCATCTACGTTGATATAACGTGCTTTATCATCGTTTATTTTCATTATATTATTACATTCTAAATCCATACTGTACAAGGTTCCATCATCATTAAAATTACTAAAATAAACCCTACCATCTTGTTCGCAAAAAGTTCCACCGTTATATAAATTACCAGCGGTATTTCCTATATAATCTTTTGTATTATAATGTACTTTTTCGTCTTGTTTGTTGATAAGAACAAAGATAATTAGTACAGCGGGTATCAATATGATAGCAAGAAATCGCATTATTTTTTTCATTTTATTGTACACCATCCTTATTTAAACCGAGATATGTTTTTTAGGTAGTCCGCAAGTGTACTTATACTCTTTTAGAGTACTCTTACCCTTGCGGAGTACTTTTTCTCTTAAAGATAGTATCACCCTTCAGGGATATTTACGTTTCTCAGAGAACTTGTATATTTTACAAAGTACCGTGTTATACCGCATAGTTTATCTTTGAAAATTAGTTCATTGACAAAATGATGCAGATAAAAGTAATTCACATTTTATTTTTACTTGTCAGCATTACTATTAATGTAAGTGCCAATTTCTCTATAGAAGGTTAGTATAAATAAAATTGATCCACAAAATAGTCCAGTCATTAATATGGAAAGTGCAATGATTCCTTTTTTCATATAAATCTATACCTCCATTTCTATAAACTTTTATAAAGTTTTAAAGATCTGCTTTTATTACCCGGATAACCTTAAATAATAAGTAGAAAGGCTACACATTGTATCAATGATATCTGCATAAATAGTATCGTCATGATTAAATTATCACATTATAAGTAAGGTAACCAATCTATTCCTTTCGTATTCTTTCCTTTTCTTAATTCATAAAAGGTTTATAGTTATATTTTAACAAAATATATCAAGATGTAAAGAGAAAACAATTGTTTAGTATATTGTATTTAATATTCCAATATTTATCCACTCAGAAACAAAGATTTTGTTGAAAATTAAAGAATGTATGGATATAATAAGCGTTAAGAATGGAGGCGGTGACATGATAGACTTAAAAAGAAGTAGAGAAGAAATAGATAAGATTGATGCAAAAATTGTAGAACTGTTTGAACAGCGAATGAAAATATCTCAAAATGTGGCAGAATATAAGATTAATACTGGTAAGCCGGTTTTAGATAGAGAAAGAGAGAAACAAAAACTTGATAGCGTAGAACAACTTGCTAATTCAGAATATAACGGTCAAGCGGTAAGAGAACTATTTTCACAGATTATGTCCATGAGTCGTAAACTTCAATATACTATGATGAATTATAACCAAGCAGGAGAGTTTCATAAGATAACTGAGATACCCAAAAATAAAGAAACTAAGGTTGTGTATTTTGGAACGAAAGGATCTTATTCAGAACAAGCAATGGAAGAATATTTCGGTACTGAGATAACTTGCTTTGGAGCATCTAGTTTTTATGAGGTTATGTCAAAAGTCGCTAATGGTGAAGTAGATTACGGAGTATTACCAATAGAGAATACTACTACAGGTGGAATTACTGATATTTATGATTTACTTGTGGAATTTGACAACTACATTGTAGCGGAACAAGTACTTAAGGTAGATCAAGCTTTACTATCCTTATCTGGTGCGAATCTATCAGAGATACGTACCGTATATTCTCATCCTCAGGGAATTTTACAAAGTAGAAAGTTCTTAGCGCAGAATCCTAATATAAAAACAGTGGAATATGGAAGTACAGCAGGATGTGCTAAGAAAGTACTGGAAGATGGGGATAAAACTCAGGCAGCGATTGCAAGTATACGTGCTGCAAGCACATACGGGTTAGAGGTGTTAGCAAGCAATATTAATTATGAAGAAGTGAATTCAACACGTTTCATCATAATAACGAAGCAGCGTCAGTTTTGTGAAGGTTCGAATAAGATGAGTATATGTTTTACGCTTCCTCATGAAAGTGGTTCTCTTTATAATATGTTATCTCATATTATTTTTAATAATTTAAATATGTCGAAGATCGAATCTCGTCCAATACCAGGTAAGAAGTTTGAATATCGTTTCTTTGTTGATTTTGATGGATGTATCGAAGATGCTTCCGTAATTAATACGCTTCGTGGAATTGAAGCAGAAGCTTTGGATATCAAAATTCTTGGAAATTATATTGGAGTCGATATGTAATTGAACCATGTTTTCATCATTTTTTCAAAATCTGAACACAAATCGTACACAAACTATTGTTAAACTAAAGCCATAAGGTAAACAAAAATAAATCATTGATTTGAAGATATCAGATAGAGAAGAAAGGAGAATGACATATGAACGATATGGATAACAGAAAAAATGAGGAAGGCTTATTTAGCCAAGATAATTCACAACAACAAAATAGTTCATTTGATCAGATGGAAACATCCTATGAGGCACCTAATTTTGTAATGGTGGATAGTGACAAAAGGGAAGAAAAAGTAGTCCAGTCAAAAGTGATTGAAAACTCAAACGAAAACGAACCAAACATTAACTCACAGAATGTAAATCAGGAGGACACTAGAAGCCCGTACTTCACTAATCCAACCGTAAATGAAACTGTTAACAAGGAAGAAGATAAGACTAAGAATAAAAAGCAAAGAACGGGTAAGGGCAAGAAATTTTTAAAAAAGACAGCAGCGCTTGTATCTGCCGCAGCCTTGTTTGGTGCTGTAGCAGGAGTTGCATTTAACGGTGTTTCGATCGGTGGAAAAAATGAAGGTGCGATTGGAATGAAACCAATCGATGAGAAAACAGGAATTACTGATACTACCTCAGACAATGATATCGTACAAACTGGATTGACAGAGGTTAGTGCAACCGATGTATCTGGAGTAGTTGAAAATGTTATGCCAGCCATAGTAGCAATTAATTGTTCTGCAACTCAGACACAATATGATTTCTTTGGTAGAGAATACAATCGTGAGATATCCGGTAGTGGTTCTGGCTTTATTATTGGACAAAATAATAAGGAAATATTAATTGCAACAAATAACCACGTGGTAGCAGATGCAACTGCAATCGAAATTGTATTTAATGATGATTCTAAGGCGACTGGAACTATTAAGGGTAGAGAACCATCCTCTGATTTAGCTGTAGTAGCCGTAAATATTGATGATTTAACAAAGGAAACAAAGGCAAATATTAAAGTTGCAACTTTAGGAAATTCAGATAATATTAAAACTGGAGAGATGGCAATTGCGATTGGTAATGCACTTGGTTATGGTCAATCTGTAACCGTTGGTTATATCAGTGCATTAAATCGTGAAGTTACTGTTGACGATGTTACCTTAAATTTAATCCAGACCGATGCAGCTATTAATCCAGGTAATAGTGGTGGCGCGTTAATCAATGCGAAAGGTGAAGTAATTGGTATAAACTCTGTCAAGTATGCGGATACAAACGTAGAAGGTATTGGATATTCAATTCCTATCTCCCAAGCGATTCCGATAATTAATGATTTGATGAACCGTGAAGAACTAAAGGAAAATCAAATGGCTTACCTTGGTATTTCTGGAAAGGATGTAGAAAAGTCCTATGCAGAAGCATTTAATATGCCTGTGGGTGTATATATTTACAAAGTTTCAGAAGGTAGTGCAGCTGAAAAATCCGGGCTACATCAGGGAGATATCATTACCGCATTTAATGGTAGATCGGTATCTGATATGAATCAGTTAATGAGTATCCTTAGCTATACAAAGGGAGGTACGGAAGTCACCTTAACTGTAAATATCCTTGAAAACGGGAAATATGTAGAAAAAGAGATTCCGGTTACTTTAGGTTTTAGAACAGATTCATCAAAATAATAGAATAGACTAGCACAAATCCCCCTTCGACTCGATATACTATGTAGTGTGAATGTGAATTGAAGGGGGATTTCAATGAAGAAACGCGTTGTTGCTTTGTTCATTGTATCACTTATGATAGTATCACTTGTTGGATGTAAGAAGGATACAAAATATACAGAGGTGAATTTAACGGAAGTAGCTCACTCCATTTTTTATGCACCACAGTATGTGGCAATAGAATTAGGATATTTTAAAGACGAGGGGTTAAAGGTAAATCTAACCAATGGTCTTGGTGCAGATAAGACGATGACCGCTGTTCTTTCAGGCAACGCTGATATAGGATTCATGGGATCGGAAGCCTCCATCTATGTATACAAT
Source organism: Lachnoclostridium sp. (assembly GCF_031997925.1). Classification (NCBI taxonomy): domain Bacteria; kingdom Bacillati; phylum Bacillota; class Clostridia; order Lachnospirales; family Lachnospiraceae; genus Lachnoclostridium; species Lachnoclostridium sp. The sequence goes on from NZ_DAMADT010000002.1 coordinate 285,993, forward strand.
GAAGGTGAAAAAGATTATGTTGTTAACTTTGCGCAATTAACACAACGTGCAGGTAACTTCTTGGTGTCTCGTGATGAGAATGAGAACTTTGCATGGAATAATCTGAAAGGTAAAACTGTTATTGGAGGACGTATTGGTGGGATGCCTGAAATGATTTTCGAATACATCCTTAAGAAGAATAGTATTGATCCAAAGAAAGATTTAACAATAATTCAAAATATTGATTTTGGTATTACTGCTCAGAGTTTCCAAGCTGGTACTGGTGATTATACAATTGAATTCGAACCTGCTGCTACAGGTCTTGAACTTCAAAAAGCAGGAAAGGTTGTTGCTTCTCTAGGTGTAGAGAGTGGTATGGTTCCTTATACGGCTTATTCAGCAAAGCTTAGCTATATTAAAGATCATCCAGAGACAATTCAGAAGTTTGTAAATGCTCTTCAAAAAGGGATGAATTACGTCAATAGTCATACTTCAGAGGAGATTGCAAAGGTTATTAAACCTCAGTTTAAAGAAACAGATATGGATACTGTAACCAAGATAGTAACTAGATACAAGGATCAACAGACTTGGAAAGAAGACCTAATCTTTAAAGAAGAAAGCTTTAATCTATTACAGGATATATTAGATAGCTCAGATATGTTAGCAAAACCTGCATCTTATTCTGATTTGGTTGATACTACGTATGCTACGAAAGCTGCAAATAAATAATTTATCATAGAGAAGAAAGCGCGGTTAAAACCCGTGCTTTTTTTGTTACCATTATCATAAACGTTGCAAGATTACTGAAAAAATGGTAATATAATAGATATCAAACCAAGGTATTTAGTAAATTTGGAGGTGGATTATATGAAGATGATCTTAGCAATACTAAAAAATGATGATGAACAAGCTACAATCGCAGAGTTAAATAAGAAGCATTATTTTGTTACAAAGTTATCTTCTACCGGTGGTTTTCTTAAGCAAGGTAATACATCTTTGCTGATTGGTGTAGATGACAATAAAGTTGATGAAGTGTGTGGAATTTTAAAGAAAATGTCAGGCGTGCGTAATGAGGTTCAATGTTTATCTTCGTATGCAGGTACAGACTCTATGTATCCAGGAGTAAGCACACCTTACCCAATTGATGTGCAAGAGGGTGGCGTAACGATATTCGTACTTCCTGTTGAGCAATGCTATAAGATATAGTTTATTAAAATTATACACTATGAATTAAAAAATCAGAGAATCAATAATAATTAAGAAATCAATATTTAAATAAATGGTGAGCTAAGAAATCAAAGATTTATAAATCAATAAACAATGAACTAACTAATCAATAAACAATAATGGTGAACTAAGAAATTAATAAACAATAATGGTGAACTAAGAAATCAAAGATTTATAAGTCAATAAACAATGAACTAACTAATCAATAAACAATAATGGTGAACTAAAAAATTAATAAAATATAAATTGCTACAAATGAATCAATGTAGTATCAAGAATAAAAAAAATCTCCAGCGAAATGTTGAAGTGTATCTCAAATGTTAGATAAATATATCTAGCATTGAAGGTGCACTTCATTATGTTCACGGGAGATTTTTTATATGCATATCGACAAAGATAGTTTGTTAATTTTCTTGATAAAATAGAAAGTTAGAATTTATTAGCTACGGTTACATTATAATTTTTTTTCGGTGAAACACCGATAGGCTTCGCACGTTTTAATGAGAATCCTAGGAAAAATGGATGCTTCATTATAAATTGAGTAATTCGATTGAAATAAGGGTTCGCCAATAGGATAGTAAGTAAAACGCAAAATGGTATTATCAATAAGATAATCAGTTTTGGCATACCAAGTAACCAGGCGAAGAATCCATGTGCCATGAAACGATTACGAAGGAGGATATGTAAAATATAAACTGGCAACGTTCGTTCTCCAAGTACGGTAAAGGATAATTTGATTCTAGGTACTAACAAAAGAAAACTTATACTAAAAACGAATGCAAGAGCATACCAGATGAAACGAATAAAAGCTCCATAATGCCAATATTTTTTAAATATAGAGATATAGGAAGAACCCGCAAATACGATTTTAACGAATGGTTTTACATAAGGATAAATCACAGTAAGTACCAAAAAGCTACTGATAAACAGAAGAATTGCAGGTATTCTTAATCTTAAATTGAGTAACTTATCCAGTTGTTCTTTTGTTGTATAAAAACCTAAAATAAAAAATGGTAGAAATACAATTGTTCTTGATAAGACCATAAATGAGCCTATAGAGGAGTCATAGCCGCATATTAGTGCAAGTAAGATGGTAGTAATAAGAACAAATTTTTTATTGCTTTTTTCCAAGAAAGGAATTGCCATCGTCCAAAATACAAGCGCTAATAAATACCACGGAGCATCTTTAACATTGAAAAGGTTTAATTTACCTTTCATTCCGGTACAAATATAATTACTAATCTTGAATAATAGAAACATCCAAAATAGAGACATAATTTTATATGTATTAAATCTTCCGTTTTTATGTACATGTTTCGATAAATAGCCAGACACAAAAATAAAGCATGGCATATGAAAAATGTGAATGATATAGTAGAGATATTTTAGCTCCTTTATTCTAGTAAGTTGGCTTAAAAAATGTCCCATCACTACTAAAATTATTAACCCAAATCGTAAGTTATCGATATAGGGGTCGCGTCCCGTATCATTTTTCGTTATTGGTTGCGGATGATACCATCTTTTTAATAACAAATACATAGAACTTGTCCTTTCGAAGGTTGTAATAATATGAAATAACAATATTAAAAAAATACCCCATAAAATTGTATAGCATATTAATAGCCTAACCAATTCCATGGGGTATTGTTAATGTGGGAAAGTTAAAATTAAACTCGTAAAATTACTCGTAAAAATTTTAAATTGCCTTATTTCCTATTCTTCTGTAGTGTCTGCTTCTTCTGAACTATCACAGCAGTCGCATTCAAAATCATCATCAAATTCATCGTCAAAATCATCTTCGAAATCTTCTAGATAATCAGGAGTCATAAATTTGTATACAGCATAAGCAATGCCTGCAATAGCTGCGATTGCTCCGACAATAGCAAGTATGAAGATTAAAGTATGTTTCTTCTTCTCAATCGGATCTTCTTTTTTGTGAATTAATTCGCTTAGTTTAGAAGCAGCAAGTAACTCACTGAACTTGTCGATTTTATTATTCATAACAGCACTTCCTTTCCTATTCTCTGATGATTCATTACAAACGAGTGGACTATCATCATTTGTATTGATTTCGGTTATTAGTCCTTCGCAGCAAGCATATTGCTCGCGAATCAAAAATCATGTAATCAAACACGACTTTATTTTAATAAATTTCGTTCGTGTATATTATACCACCCACTTGCAGTTTTTACTATATGAAAATAAGAAAATTAAACCAGTCCATGAAAAATAAAGCAATTAGGACATTATTAGTATGCCACAATGCGTTTATTCTACAATTTTTTCTAATTTAGCGAAAGAGGATAACATTTTTTTGATACCTTGTTCGCCAAAGTCAACTGTAACTTCGTAATCTCTGCCGCCTTTTGTTAGATTTGTAACAACACCTTGTCCAAATTTAATATGCGCTACAGTATCACCAACGCCATAGGCAAGAGTGCCAAGATTACTGTTACCAAAATTTTTGGTTGGTAATGTACCACCAACGGATGGTTGAAACCCGCGTGTTGTTTTTGTTTGACTAGAAAAAGATGGCATGGAATTAATTCCAGTTGTACCATGCATGGAAGGTGTAGCCTTATCAAACATGCTATCATTGAAACTACTTGATGCTTTTACATATGAATTATCTGAGTCAAACATGCCACGTGACTGAGTAGAAAAGTTTGGTGATGCATTACGGATTGGACTTTCACCATAGGAATCCTTTGCAAGATATCCTTTATTCTGGGCGGACTGAATCGTTAAAAGATAGCGAGGAATCTCATTAATAAACCTGGATGGACGATTAAATTGGGTTTCACCTCGCATCATTCGCTGTCTAGCTGCACTTAAATATAGCTGTTTCATAGCTCTCGTGATTCCTACATAGCAAAGACGTCGTTCCTCTTCGATTTCAAGTTCGGGATTTTCCGCATTGATTGACATATAGCTAGGGAAAATGCCATCCTCCATACCACAAAGATACACATAAGGGAACTCAAGACCTTTCGCACTGTGAAGGGTCATTAATACGACGTGATTGCTATCTTCTTCAAGAGAATCAATATCAGCAACCAAAGCTACTTCTTCTAGGAAACCGCTAAGGGTTGGAGGTTCGGTTGCTTCCACTTCATAGGTTACGATTTTATTAATAAGTTCATTGATATTTCCGATACGATCTTCTGCGGACTCGTCGTCACCTTCTTCTAATTCTTTTAAGTATCCGGTAGCCTCTAAGATTTCTTCTATCAAATCTTTTAAGGTAAAAGAATCAGAGCGTAGTTTACTTTTTACAGCTTCTATAAAACTGACGAAGGAAGTGATTTTTGAGGTAGAACGACCTAGTCCAGGGATATTTTCCGCATGGCGTAGGGCATCATAAAAACTCATATTATTTTTCACAGAGTATTCTTCTACACGGTCAAGGGTAGTTAAACCAATCCCTCGCTTCGGAACATTAATAATACGTTTTACCGCAATGCCATCAAGCCCGTTATCAATCGTTTTTAAGTAGGCTAGAAGGTCCTTGATTTCTTTTCTTTGGTAGAAATTAATACTACCAATGATTTTATAAGGAACGCTTCGCTGAATCATTTTCTCTTCGAATACACGAGACTGTGCGTTTGTTCTGTATAGGATGGCAAAGTTATTAAAAGATATACCATCTTGATCATGTAATGTTTTGATACTATCAACTACCTGGCTTGCTTCTGCAAAATCAGTATCATACTGGCAAAAGGCAACTTGTTCACCATCTTCATTATCGGTCCATAGAGACTTATCTTTACGGCCAAGGTTGTTGTGAATTACTTCATTTGCTGCATTTAGAATATTTTTTGTAGAACGATAATTTTGTTCCAGTTTAATAACAACTGCATTTAAATATTCCTTTTCAAAATCTAGGATATTTCGGATATTAGCTCCACGGAATTTATAGATGGACTGATCGTCATCACCTACAACGCAAAGGTTATGTTCCACTTCATTATATTCATTCAAGCTATGTGCAAGTAAACGTATTAATTTAAACTGAATAGTATTGGTATCCTGATACTCGTCCACCATAATGTATCGAAAACGATTACGATAGTAATTTAATGCCTCTGTATTAGACTGAAACAGTTCAACTGTCTTCATAATCAAATCATCAAAATCAAGTGCATTGTTTGTTTTAAGTCGTCTCTGATACTCTTTATACACATTGGAAACCTTCATTTTGTTGTAATCACCCAATGCAGATAGTTCATATTCTTCTGGTGAGATGCCTTCATCCTTAGCACTTGATATAGCAGAAAGAAAGACTCTTTCTTTGGTCTGCTTTGTGTCAATTTGTAAGAATTTTAAAACTTCACGTATTAGAGTCTTTTGATCATCCGTATCATAAATTGTAAAATTGCGATCATATCCGAGGGTTTCAATAAAACGTCTTAGGATACGAACACAGGTGGAGTGGAAAGTACTAACCCAAATATTTTCAGCACCATATCCAACAATCTTATCGACACGTTCTCTCATTTCTTTGGCTGCTTTATTCGTAAAGGTTAGTGCCATAATCTGATATGGATTCACATTTCTCTCTTCAATCAGATAAGCAATTCTATGGGTTAACACTCTAGTTTTACCAGAACCAGCACCAGCTAAGATAAGCATCGGACCACGATCATGCTCCACGGCTCTTCGTTGTTCTGGGTTTAGGGAATCGTATATACTCATGAGGTATCAAACCTTTCTTAGTTATTCATGACAAGTTAAAGTTCGCGAAGCGTACTTTAACTTGTTTCTATTAATCTTTTAAGTAGGAGTTGCTACAGAAAGCTCATTTTTAACAATAATAGTTTAAGAGATTATGTAATTAACTTTGAATGAGATGCTTTCGCTAGGGAAAAACATAGAATAACCTCTGTTATAAAATAAAAAATTGACTATAATCTATAGCGATTTACTTAAAAGAGCAAACGTATGTTTATTATAGCATGCAGGGAAGGGAGATACAATAGGAAATCCCAAGGTGTATTTTGATTCGTAGGAAACGAAACAAATATGCTTGCTCACTGACGCACCCTACTTATTACAAGCCTTGTTACAAAATAAATAGATTTTTTAGGATTAAATCACTGTATTTATTCGTGTTGACATGTGGTATTCATTACTATATAATGTGACATAGAGGTGATATTTTGGACAAACAACGGGAAAAAGAGATAATGGAACTTATCGAAGGTTTACGAAAAATCAATTATGTAAAACCTGGAGATGTTCCAAATATTGATTTATATATGGACCAGGTGACAACGTTTATGGATAAACATTTAGAGTCCTCAAAGCGCTATTCTGAGGATAAATTGTTAACCAAAACGATGATTAATAATTATACAAAAAATAATTTACTTCCGTCACCAAGTAAGAAAAAATATTCAAAGGATCATATGTATCTTCTTATATTTATATATTACATGAAGAATATATTATCCATAAGCGATATACAAAGTATACTAACTCCTTTGACTGAGAAATTCTTCGAAGGAGATAGCAAGGTTAGTTTAGAAGAGATTTACGAAGAAGTCTTTCGGCAGGGAGAGGAAAGCTCCATGACTGTGAGTAAGGATGTTATTCGTAAGTATCAGAAGTCAAAGGATGCTTACCCTGAGATGGATGGGCAAAAGGATCACGATTTCTTACAGATGTTTTCTTTTGTGTGTATGCTATGTTTTGATGTTTATATGAAAAAGCAGATGATTGAGAAAATTATCGATGATCATTTTTCAACGACATCTGAGAAAGAAAAGGATAAAAAAGAGAAGTCGAAAGAACATGCGAAAGACAAGGATAAGTCATCTAAGTAAAGGATAAATCATCTAAGTAAAGGATAAATTCTCAAAGTATTTAACTAGGATAAATTATCAAAGGATAATAAAATAAGGATAAATATCAAAGTAATTTAAGACAAGAATAAGTTAGTAGAAGCGTGTAAAATGAGATTATTAAGGTTAACAAGTTATAACATAAGATAGTAAACAAATTTTAAAAATAATTTTAAATCAAATAATACTTATCAAAGCTAAAAAAAGGTATTCGAAATTTTTTCGAATACCCTTTTTTTACGTTCTATTATTGTGCCTCTTCCTCGTCCGTTAATGAAATTTCAGGAATTCTACTAAATACTAAATCATAACCATCATTACCGTAATTTAAAGAACGGTTCACACGGCTAATAGTAGCAGTTGAAGCACCAGTTTTTTCTGCTATTTCAAGATATGTCTTTTTTGCACGAAGCATTGCAGCTACCTCGAAACGCTGAGAAAGAGACAGTAATTCATTCACAGTACAAATATCTTCAAAGAAAACGTAACATTCGTCCTTGTTCTTTAGACTTAAAATTGCATCGAATAAATAATCTACTGAATCATTCTTAATGTTTTTGCCCATTTTAATTTCTCCTTTATAAGCTTTTCAATCATAGTAAGTACGATATAGGATTTCTTAACCTAAGTAGTCGAAATAGCTACGATATGGAAAATTTAGCTACTTTCATAAAAATATACGATTCTAATAACTTTAAATAGAATCGTATCATTATAACTTTGTGTTCTATCTCATATAACTCTGATACAGTCATATTTTATCACTATACATTACTAAAGTAAAGAGTATTTTCTTTTCATTTTTATGAAAGTTTTATTAACTAGAATAAGTTGGGAAACCTAGACAATAAGGAAAAGATTCGATATAATGTGTAAAGTATTTGTCAGGAGTAAATAAGAAAAGCACGCTTTGTGAATTTTTCTTTATCATGAATAAAAGGATAACAATAAGTCAAATACTTGACTTTTTAGTGAAATAGAGAGGAATGTAGGATGAAAAAAGGAACAGAATGTATTGGAGCAGTAGAACGAATTGAGTTTCCTAACAAAGGAATTGTAAAGGTGGATGATGAAAAGATTATTGTGAAAAATACCATCACAGGTCAAAAAGTTCGCTTTGTAATTAATAAAGTAAGAAAAGGAAAGTGCGAGGGTAGATTATTAGAGGTGGTGGAAAAGTCTCCACTGGAAACCAAAGAAGCTGTTTGTTCTCATTTTGGAGATTGTGGCGGCTGTACTTATCAAACAATACCTTATGAAACCCAGATTAAAATAAAGGCAGATCAAGTTAAGAAGTTAATTGATGAGGTAATAGCGCCAGAGAATAAAGAGTATGATTTTCAAGGAATAGAGGGTAGCCCTTTAGAGTTTGGATATCGAAATAAGATGGAGTTCTCCTTTGGTGACGAATATAAAGATGGACCACTGGCACTTGGACTTCATAAAAAAGGAAGCTTCTATGATATTGTTACAACATCGGATTGCAAATTAGTACATGAGGATTATAATCGTATCTTAGGATGTGTGCTGTCCTTAGCAAAAGAGTATAACCTTAACTATTATCACAAGATGAGCCATGAGGGTTATTTACGTCACCTTCTAATTCGTCGTGCAGCCAGAACTGGGGAAATTCTTGTGAACTTAATTACAACTTCACAAACAAATGTTTTAGTAAATGGGGAAGAAGAATTTCTAAATAAACTACGTGAGTCTCTTAAAAACCTTTTACTAGAAGGTAACATTGTTGGAATACTTCATACAGTAAATGATAGTTTGGCAGATGTTGTACAAAGTGACCGTACGGATATTCTCGATGGACAAGATTACATCTTCGAAGAAGTGCTAGGACTTAAATTTAAAATCTCTACTTTCTCTTTCTTTCAAACAAATTCGCTAGGTGCAGAAGTACTTTATAGCTGTGCACGTGATTTCGTCGGTGAAACAAAGGATAAGCTTATCTTTGACTTATACAGCGGAACAGGAACGATTGCTCAGTTACTAGCTCCAGTTGCTAAGAAAGTAATTGGTGTAGAGATTGTTGAGGAAGCAGTTGTTGCTGCAAGAGAGAATGCCACCCTAAATAATTTAACAAACTGTGAATTTATCGCGGGTGATGTCTTAAAGGTAATCGACACGATTGAAGAAAAACCTGATTTAATTGTGCTTGATCCTCCAAGAGATGGAATTCATCCAAAGGCACTGGATAAGATAATTGATTACGGGGTAGACCGTTTGGTGTATATTTCATGTAAGCCTAGTAGTTTAGCTAGAGATCTTGTGGTACTTCAGGAAAGAGGGTATCAGGTGGAGAAGGTAAGGTGTGTGGATATGTTTCCTTGTACGGTACACGTTGAAACTGTGATTCTGATGACACGTTGTGGTCGAAACGATAAATAAGCCACTACAACCACAAGATGTCGTGGTTTTGGAACAAAAAATGGGAAAAATTAAGCTAAAAAATGCCCGATTTTTGCCCTGATTTTTAAGGGGAAATATAGATGACATCGGCTTATTTGAGAAATGACAGATGGAAAACGAGGGTTTGAGGTAAATAATAACTTGTATGCATTTGGCGGAAAAGGCGCATAAAAGATTTATTATATATAGACACAACAAAGCTCACCAAATAAGGAGGATGCTATGAACTGGGAACCGTGGACAGGCTGTTATAAAATCAGTGATGGTTGCACATATTGTTATTTTTATGGGCCCCATGCAAAACGATACGGTCAAAACGCCATAGAAAAGACAGACAAATTCGATTGGCCTATAAGGATGAATGCAAAAGGCGAATACAACATTAAAGGCAATAAAATTCTTGCAACTTGTTTTGCAACTGACTTTTTTCTTCCTGAAGCAGATGAATGGCGTAAAGAAATATGGGCTATCATCAAGGAAAGAACAGATATAGAATTTTTGATTTTGACAAAGCGGATTGACCGCTTCCTTGTATCACTTCCGTCAGATTGGGGTACTGGATATGATAATGTAAATATTGGGTGTACTGTCGAAAATCAAAAATTAGCAGATTATAGGCTTCCATTATTTTTATCCTATCCGATAAAGCGGCGTTTTATTGCCTGCGCACCGCTCTTAGAAGCGATAGATTTGATATCATATCTTCATGGAGTAGACCATGTTACAGTTGGCGGAGAAACGGGGCGAGAGGCTCGTGAATGTGATTATGATTGGGTACTTAATATCCGTGAACAATGCGTAAAAGCAAATGTAACATTTTGGTTCAAAAATACAGGCTCACTTTTTAAACGTGACGGAGTAGTGGAAAAAGTAAATCCATTTAATCAAACCAGTATGGCGAAAGAGCTTGGTATAAATATTTCAGACGGAAAAAGGTTGTTTTGACAGGAACGGAATAGTATAAAACATTATTGCCTATATTGTTTGATTAATGTTCTGAACCAGTCCAATGAGAATATAGCAGGCATGCCTAACATTTTAAAATTAAAATGAAGAAAATCCAGAGGTACCTCGATGATAAATCTTGGTGCCTCTGTTTTCATATAAAACCAAAAACAACTTAATAAATGCCATCGGGTAAACAACCATGAGGTTATGTTCTTCGTTACTGAAAAACATAGCTTCTTTTTTTATTGTTCAATTTGCAGAAAAAGAAAGGATTGATTAAAGTGATTACAAGATTTATGAGAAATACACCTCTCGCTGTTATGGGTATGTCATCTTTCATATGGTAATCAGTTTTTGTAATTGACTAAACCGAAGGGTTTTATCAATTGCGATAACGGCCTTTCGATGCATCTTCAAGCAGATTTGCGAGCCGCGCCATATGCGCAACTGCAACTTGCCTTGAGTGTACAAAAAAGATGCCGCATCTCTCTAGCACCCCCTTGGCGGAAGATTAGCTTTCTTGAGAAACAGTCTTCTGAATCTGCAATTTAGGCGTTAAATCTCCGCAATTTCACATGGGATATATAATCATTAGTAATCAAGGAGTCGCCCGTTATCGTTCCACTCCCCATACATCTTACCATTTTTTGTGTTTTCAATAAATTTATTAAGCCTTTTCTCAAATAACTCATGGTTGTTCTTTACTTGAACAATTGTATCTATACGTATTCTCCTATACAGTTCAGGAAAGCCCATAAAATTGCTGTAAGTGACGTCATTCTCTCTTAGCCTATTTTCAATTACTTCATCTATTACAAAATCATTATAGAAAATGTCGGGTAATACGCTTCTTCCAAGTTCCGTCATAAGCCCCAAACGCTCAAGACGGAGTACACGCTGTTTATTGAGTTCCGTCCATGAACTTTTCCTCGCTCTGGGAGATAGTCTCTGGATAAGCTTATCTTCGGAATATTTTTTCTTTATGCCGTCTATCCATCCAAAACAAAGAGCCTCTTCAACAGCGTCCAGATATAATAATGTTTCTGGCTTCTGTGTTATGCTGATAATTACCCAGCAATATTTTTTTTTATTAGAATTTAACTCTAGCCAATTTCTAAGTTGTTCTCTTGTGGTTATATTGAGTATATTCTCCATTTTATTTAAGACCTCCTTATATTATTAACTTGTCTTGTCCATTATTTTTATTTTATATTGCTTCCCAGCTTTGCAAATACACAGTATCCCGTTTTATTTTTGTTGACGGGGGATGGAAAAGCGTTGCAACGGCTGTTCCAACGTTAACTGACTCAATGGGATAAGCGCATATCGCATATACTATAAAAGAATAATTGGGAACTGCCCTCACTTGAATGTAGTTCCCAATTAAATATTCCTTATTTTGAACTATGCATTGATTCAGTGATCCGATTAGTTTAGCAACAACTACTTATCATTTTTACTACTTATGCGTTTGAAATTACACTATCAAGAAACTTGGCTGCATCACTGTTAAACTTCCATGTTATCCCAAATTTATCAACCAGCATTCCAAAACACGAAGACCAAGGAGTGTTCGATAAAGGCATGATAACATAACCTCCAACCGACAAATTACTAAAATACTTTTCCAACGCTTGTTTATCTTCAATGATAATACTGATTAGCATATTATTTCCTTTTACCAGCTCACCTGTAGTTTTCTTCATAGAAGGTGTGATATCTGACATCATAATCATTCCTTCTGCGAATTCTATCGATGATTCCATAATCATATTCAACTCATTTTCAGGTAATGGATAATTTGGATCTTGGGGAAAATCCTTGAACTTTATCATTTTCACTTTGTCCGAGTTAAAAACCTCCGAATAAAAATCAATTGCCTGCGCGGCATTCCCATCAAAATTTAGATATGAAATAACTGACATGTGATAGCCTCCTTATTTATTTTATAATGTAATTGTACGATACAAAAGGTGACAGCTAGATTGTCACCTTTTATTATTAATAATGTTAAACATACTTTTTCATAATAAGTGAAAAGTCTATGCTGTCTATTGATCAGAAATGAAAACATTGAAATTATTTGTTCGTTATTGAAGTTTTGTGTTATTATATAGGTTAGTCTCAACCAGTCGTTAGGACTTCAAATTAAGATAATAAAAACAGATCGATATGAAGATAAAAAATATGTAAGCAGACATTAACACGGCATCTAGGTTTTTTATTTAATAGTTCAAGGAGAATATTTATGGGAAAAATCGACAGATTAATATCTATTGTTATGATACTGCTACAAAAGGATGTTGTTTCAACAACACAGTTATCAAAAATATTAAATGTCTCTAAAAGAACAATCCTTCGTGATATGGAAACACTAAGTTTATCCAAAGTACCAATATACTCGATTAACGGTGTTAATGGCGGCTATGGTATTATGGACGAATACAAAATAGATAAACATCTCTTAACCAACACAGATATAGAAAATATATTAACTGCATTGAACGGACTAGAACAAATACTCTTTAGTAAAGAAGTTGAAGCGACAATCTATAAAATTCAAGCAATGGTCAACTCATCATTCTTAAAGAATACAATACATTTGTCATTTTATGATTGGAGCGGTCGCCAAGAGATTCTAAATGTTTGTCGAATTTGTCAGGAAGCAATACTGAAAAATAGATTAGTTTCTTTTGATTATTCTGACAGAAATGGTATTCTGACAAATAGGATTGTTGAGCCCTATCAACTACATTTTAGTGAAATGAGCTGGTATTTGAAAGCTTTCTGTTTAAAACGGAATGAATATCGAACTTTTAAATTATCTAGAACCGAAAATCTTAGCATCAATAAGGGTTCATTTGTTCCTAGAGATTATTTGGATTATCAAAAATCTGAGGAAGCATATAATTCACAATTGGTTCAAGTTAAAGCATTGATTTCACCCAGTATCAAAGATCATTTTATTGAGAGATATGGCAAAATGAGCATTGAAACCTATAATTCTGATTTTTTATTAGCAACAATTTATCTTCCACAAGATAGTATAGGCTACCAATTTTTAGCCAGTTTCGGATCTAAACTAGAAATAATAGAGCCCAAATCATATGTTGAGAATTATCGTAGATTCTTATGTGAACTATTAGAAAAATACCAGTAATTTCTCAAGGTCGTTTCAAGAACTTGTAGTTTCAAAAAATCATATAAAATTCATATGCCGTGCAGTCATATTGAGAATAGCTGTTGATCTTAAATGACCTTTGCCATCTATTAACAACTCACATTTTGAATGTTCAGTATTTTATAAGATCATCAGTGCTTTTTCGACACCGTGAAGGTGAACCTTTTACTCTAAGAAATTTTAACGATAGAAAAAGAAAGTTTAATATTCAGCTAGCCATTTCCGTGGTGAAGTATAACTTACTACTCCGCTGGCCATAGACAAATGGAATATTAAAATGTCTTTAAGAATGGGGGTATAAAGTTATTTCTAGGGAGAAAGTGTGTAAAACGAGCGGGAGTTTGTGGAAGCCAATAAAGAGGGAAAACTCTGTGGGGGAAAGAAACTCCGGTGGCCTGCGAAACACGGCCCCGTCTTTACATTGACGATAATTTTATTCTTTCCGAAGAAAAGATTGGGATTACTATACAGGCGTGCGCTTGGTACTCACAAATATTTTTGATAAAAGGGAAGTACTCGCATACGAAACCCCAACAGGAGCGGGAGCCAGCCTGACACTCATTCTTCAGTAGGATTTTTCCGGAACAATAGCAGATTTTCTGTGCATGGTAGAAAAAAGCCCCGCTGAATCAGACTGGAAGCA
>NZ_DAMADT010000002.1:300241-305070 GCF_031997925.1 Lachnoclostridium sp.
CATATGAGCACCTCGCCCTCTGCACCCATAAGCCGCAGCAGTTGCATGGCGCTCAGCAGCAGAATTATCCAAAGGAGCTGGTGCGTATATGTGGACCTCCGGTAACCTTAAAAAAACAAATACGAATCTGGAACCAGGAACCCTATTTTACATTCCAACCTCTACCTCGTAAGTTTGTATTCTACTTTAGGTGGCACTTCGGGATAAACTTTTCGCTCAATCAAGCCATCTTGTTCGGATTGGGGAAAATGTTTGGATTTCAATTCAAAGAAAATTTCCAGTATCCATATATTTCAAAAAGCATCTCGGAATTTTGGCAGAGGTGGCATATCTCTCTAGGATCATGGTTTAAGGAATATGTATATATTCCTCTTGGCGGGAACCGAGTCGGTAAGTGGAAGCTGATACGGAATCTGTTCATCGTATGGTTTCTCACAGGACTTTGGCATGGAGCAAGCTGGAATTTTGTTTTGTGGGGGCTTTATTTTGGAACCTGAATTGATATCCTATTATCAGGATAGTAAGAGCATTGTTTTTTATAATCATCGCGGGATTATATTTTTATTCTCCAGCCACATCATTCAGCGATAGTCGATAGGGCATTAAATAATATGATGAAAAGCAATTGGTTTTCTATACTTAATATATAGAAGTGTACTTCACATTATATTTATAAGATTAAGTACAAATGAATGACGAATTTAAATTTACGGAGGAGACGGAATGGATATTCAGCAATTTTGGCGAGTGGTATTGAAGCAAGATAGAGAGGGCATTAGAGCATTTTTTCATGATAATGCATATGTAAATTGGCATTGTACAAATGAACATTTTACTGTAGATGAGTTTATTCAGGCAAACTGTGAATATCCTGGTGATTGGGATGGTGAGATTGAACGTGTTGATAATTTGAACGATTTAATGATAACAGTAACGCATGTTTTTCCTATAGATAAACCAATGTCATTTCATGTTGTATCTTTTATATCTATAGTAGAAGAAAAAATTATCTCAATTGATGAATATTGGTCAGATGATGGTAATGCGCCATCTTGGAGACAAGAAATGAATATTGGAATAGCAATAAAGTGAATTTCAAGCTATGTACAAATTTGAATTTGTCAAGTAAGTAGCTGACAGAATAAATACAGATATTAGGAGAAAAATCGCATGGAGAATATTGAAATAATCCCTTTAGTGGGAATAAACTTTAATGATAAAATAATAGCCCTATCGTCTTCGCGCGAAAATGTAGAAAGTCTACTAGGAGCACCTTATGGAATACGGGAAAAATCATTGTACTATTTTAATAATGATTTACGATTTGATTTTGACGAAAATGGGAAAGTAGAGTTTATTGAGTTTTTATCTGGAATTGACGGAAAAATTCAACCCAAGATATATGGGGTTTATGCGTTCCAAGTTGAAGCGGACGATTTATATAATATCCTTAACAAAAAAAATAGCGGTGATATTGATGATAGTGAAAACGGATATTCATATGGGTTTTTAAATGTTAGTGTTGGTGTGTTCAGAAATGCTATTCCGACAGGTGTTGTTGGGATGATTGAAGAAGCAGTTGAGGACGGAGAGCCAATGAATACAAATGATATTGAATATGAAATGAGAAAAGCAAATCATTGGGCTACTATTGGCATCGGTATTGAAAATTATTACAGATAGTTTCCAATTTGCAGGGGGCTAACTTCCATTATATTTATAACTGATATTTTTGTTAATTATATGATTGTATCTGATTTAACAAGAAAAGCCGAGGCACAGCTCTCGGCTTTTGCTTTACCTAGACAATTTCAAAATCCATTTAGGAGGGAAAAAGGCTGTATGACAAACATATAGCTTAATGTCTATCCCTTAAATTCTTTATCGACTCCCGTAGCCAAATAAATATGTTGTCTGTTTTTATTGAGTGTCTTCGTCGCTTTTGTACTCCAAAATATCACCCGGCTGACAATCCAAAGTCTTACATATCGCTTCTAATGTTGAAAAACGAACCGCTTTTGCTTTTCCATTTTTCAGAATGGAAAGATTAGCCATAGTAATTCCAACCCTCTCCGATAGTTCTGTTACGCTCATTTTCCTTTTTGCCAACATCACATCAACATTGATGATAATCGCCATGATATTCACCTCAAATCGTTAAATCATTTTCTGATTTTATATTAATAGCTTCTTGCAAAAGCCTTTGGAGAACAGCAGCAAAAACAGCGATCACCATAGAGGCGAAAACAATGACCAATACGATTGGTATGATACTTGGAGGGTCAACTTTTTTCGCCATGAGATAGTAGAGTGGCATACCTAGCAGGTACAAGGTACTGATCGTGATGGCACAGTATTTTATATTCTTTAAAGCCTTTACCGATAATTCCGAGAACGCTTGGTTTTTATCAATATAGCTTAAAAGTTTAAAAGCTTGAAACAGAGTAAAGTAAAAAGGTATCGCTGCTGCGTACATATCGATTAAAACGAGAGATTTCATATAAGCAAGATCTGGATACAATTCTCCAGCAAAATTCCCAATCTTAGGTACCAAAAATATGCACAATGCAAGAACTGGGATTCCTATAAAAATAACAGCTAGCTTTAAAAAGCGTGTCGAAACTTGTTTCATAATAACCTCACTAATTGAATTTTATCAAAACGTTAATCATTTTCTGGGTTTGTATCTAGAAAATTTTTTAATAGTTTTTGAAGCACGTCCACAATAGCGGTGATGATACTTGTTGCTAAAATACTCATTAGACTTAATGATATAGGACCTGCTGGATCATCTCCTGAGGCTTTAGCAATTACCTTTAAGGTTACTATCCCTAACACGAAGATGATGATGATTGTTAAACCACATTTCTTTATGACCTTCAAAGATTTAAGTGATAACTCGGAGAAAGCATTGTTCCTTTGAATATAGGTTAATAGTTTAAAAGCTTGATACAATGCGATTGAAAACGCAATACAGCATCCATACGCATATCCTAATAATGGATATAGCGAGTAGTCCCCTGGATGTGCTTTTGGTTCTCTAATGGCTAACCCAGGTAACCAATAGATACACAAAGCAAGTACCGCAATTCCAATCAGAAAAATAACTACCTTTAAGTAAGTGGCTGAACCTTGTTTAATATTCATTTAAGCACCTCACTAATTTAATGATATAATGATTTTAACACATAATTTATCGTTTTACAATAAATTAATATCGTTTAACATTAAGATTATTGGCATTGTGGTTGCAGTAGTGACTATTTTAGCTCAATAGTCGTGGGACGCAGGACCTACAATGAAAAACTAGCATGACAAAAATTTCATATGTTATTTTTCTAGTTTTTTATTGACAAAATATATTGTCTTTGCATATAATACTTGTATATCATACTAATCATATATGAATATAGTCTATATAAAAACAGGAGGTAACATTTATGAAAAGAAAATTTAAATTAATGCAAAAAAATTACAACAAGGATAGTTTCATGTGTTGCTCCTGTTGCTGTTGTTGTACTTCTTAAACTATAAAACAACATTAAAATTAGAAGGAGACAAACATGAATATAGACTTTTTAGCATTAGGTGCATTAGGAGCAGCCATTGTTTTAATTGGTGCGTTAGTATTTTTAAGAAAAAAGAATGTAGATTTCGGACTTAGAACGATTATAGCTTTAATTTTTGGATTAGGATTAGGAATAGTCTTTTCAGGCCATACCAATTATGTGCAGCTTATTGGAGCTGTATATGCAAATGTAATTTCTGCATTTGTAGTACCACTTTTATTTTTTAGTGTTATTTCAAGTATTTCACAGCTGGAGAATATACACAAGCTGAAAAAGATAGGCGTTAAGAGTATTGGATTACTAACATCAACCACATTTATTGCATCAACCATAACAATAATAGTATCATTAGCTTTAGGTGTTGGAAAAAATGCTTTAATTACTCTTCCAACTGATTATCAAGCTAAAGAAGTGCCAGCAATAACACAGGTAATTGTTGATTTATTCCCAAAGAACTTTTTTGCGCAAGCATCAACTAATACAATTGTACCAGTTATAATATTTTCTTTATTTATTGGTATAGCTGTAGTTGCACTTTCCACAAAAGATCCAGAGGGTGTAAAACCATTTAAAGATTTTGTTGATTCTACTTCCAAGGTTATTAATACAGTTATTTCATTTATTATTGAATTTACCCCATATGCAGTATTAGCCTTAGTGGCCAATGCAGTTTCCAATAATGGAGCAGACAAATTATTACCTCTATTGCCGGTATTACTTATAGCGTATCTGTTGTGCTTTATTCAAACCTTTGGTGTAAATAGTATTCTTATTGGAGCAGTGGCTAAGTTAAATCCTATCAAATTTTTTAAACACATTTGGCCTGCACAGGTAATTGCATTCACTACACAAAGTAGTGTGGGTACAATACCGGCAACAGAGAAATGTCTGAAAAACGCTGGTGTATCAGACAGTATTTCTTCTTTTGTTGTTCCATTAGGAGCTAATATTGGAATGCCTGGTTGTGCAGGGATTTGGCCTACTTTATTAGCAGTCTTTGCAATACAAGGGTTAAACATTGAGTATTCCATCGGACAATATGTTATTCTAATATTGATAGCAACTTTAGTCAGCATTGGTACAGTTGGTGTTCCAGGAACGTCAACTATTACCGCAACTGCAGTATTTGCTGCTGCAGGACTTCCAATTGAAATTATTGTATTATTAACACCAATCAGCTCTATTGTCGATATGGCTCGAACAGCGACTAATATAAGTGCAGCTGCAACAAGTGCATTAATTGTTGCAAAAAGTGAAAAT
>NZ_DAMADT010000003.1:0-52953 GCF_031997925.1 Lachnoclostridium sp.
TTATCATGGAGAACCAGCAGATATCTCAGACGTACTTAATATGGACTATGTGACATTACGAGGAGTGGATGAGAATATCTATGCAGTTATAATTAATCAGGGACATGGATATCTTGAGTTATCTGGGCAAGAAGATTTTATTGGAGGTACGATTTCCGTAGGAACAACGGCAATAGAGGACATTACCAATGATCTTAGACTTACGATAAAAGAAGGAAACTATCCAGTGACAGTAAGAAATAAAAATATGGAAGGTACGAAAGATGTAACCATAGTAAGAGGGCAGACACTAAAGTGTAATGTAGAGGAATTTGGTATGGCAGCTATCCTGCGTGGTCGGGTTCGATTTTCTATTAAACCAGAGTCTGCAAATCTTTATATTGATGGCGTGAAAACAAATTATATAGAGCCAGTAGAATTAACATATGGAGAGCATAAAGTCGAAGTATCTCTTGGTGGTTACGTTACTTATAAAGGGATATTAAATGTCGATCGTACAGACCAAATCGCTAACATTACGCTTCCGGAAAACGATGGTTTCAACGGAAGCAATAACAGTAATAACAGCGAAAATAACAATGGAGATAACAACGGAAACAACAACGGAAATAATAATTGGAATAATAATACGGATAATAACAATGGTTATGAGACTGACTTTGAGGATAACTGGTCAAATAATTCAGGTAATTCTGGAGGATCCGAGATTGAGGATAACACCTCAGATGGTGACGATGATATGAATAACTCTGGAAATGGCTCGAGTGGAAGTAACCAAGGTTCTAATAACAATGGTGGAAATAACAATGGATCCAATAACGGAGGGAATTCCTCCAATGGTAATCATAATTCCAATAAGAATAATACGATTACAATTAATTGGATTACGGGAGCAGATGTTTATTTTGATGGAGCATTTATGGGTACCATTAAGAATGGAAAGTTAGTGGTTGAGAAACAAATAGGGTCCATAGATGTTGATCTGGTCGTTGAAGGAGAGGAAACAAAGAGTTATCAAATTGAAATTGAAGATGACGGTGCAGACGCTTACTTCTCTTTCCCTAAATAGAAACTTATGAGTGGAAGCAATTACCCTAGTTTATAGGACCAAAATGAGCAGAAAATATAAGAAAGAGCAGAGATTATAAGAAAGCCAGGAAGTATTAAAATATATTCCGTGGTTTCTCTATAATCTCTGCCTTTTTAAAATAAGGAAAGTTCACGAAGTGCTTTTTCTTGTTTTATATTATGAATTTATTGAAGTTAGAATGAATTCTATGAAAGGTAGATTAAAGTAGTTCGTCTTAGGACCTTATTATATATTATTAGAATAGTATATTTTACAGTTCGGATTTTTATTTTTTAAAAATGCCACTATCAAATCAATACATTATACGATCTAAATAAGGAATATATAGGAAGGAAAATGTATATTTAAAAAATCATGAAATTTTAATACATTTAATTAAACTCTAATATGGTTTTTCTTGCTTTTCCAGGGGGGAATAGGTAAGATAGAACTACAATAAATTCCTTTAAAAGAAAGGGGAAGATAAAAAGATGGATGAGAAACAAATAAATGCAGTAAAGAAAGGTTCAAAAGTTGCTGTAATTGTTATCGCAATTGTTGTAATTGCTATCCTAGGAGGGATGTCAGCATATACAATCAATGAGCAGGAACAGGCTGTCGTTACCACCTTTGGAATTCCGAAGCAGGTAAGTGAACCTGGTTTACATTTTAAGATACCATTTATACAAAAGGTGCAGATGGTTGATACCACAATTAAGGGTTTTGCGATTGGCTATGACATTAATACTGGGAATTCAATTGATGAAGAATCCCTAATGATTACGGTGGATTATAATTTTGTACTTGTGGATTTCTTTGTAGAATATAAAGTAACGGATCCAGTGAAATATTTATATGCTTCGAATGACCCAGTGAGTATTTTAAAGAATTTAGCACAGAGTTGTATTCGTTCCCAAGTAGGAAGTTATGATGTGGATAGCGTTATAACTACTGGTAAAAATGAAATTCAGACGGTAATCCGAGAAATAATAACCGAAAAACTAGACGAACAAGATTTAGGTATTTCTTTAGTGAACATCACAATTCAAGATGCAGAACCACCTACCGTAGAGGTTATGGAAGCATTTAAGGCAGTAGAAACAGCAAAGCAAGGAAAAGAAACAGCAATCAATAATGCAAATAAGTATCGTAATGAAGAGTTACCTGCTGCAGAAGCACAAGTTGACCAGATTACAAAAGAGGCAGAGTCAACAAGGCAAGCTCGTATCAATGAGGCAGAAGGTCAGGTAGCTAGATTTAATGCTATGTATCAAGAATATAAAAAGAATCCATTAATAACGAAACAAAGAATGTTTTATGAAGCAATGGAGGACATTCTTCCTGATTTAAAAGTTATTATTGATAACTCCAAAGGTGGAGTGGAAAAAATATTACCGATAGAACCATTGTTAGGGGGTGCACAGTAAGTATGGGAGATGTTGAGCATATCAAACAAAGAAGAAGAGCACCAAAGTTTGCTCTTGGATTCATTATATTAATTGCTGCCCTTGGACTTTTTATTTTAGGAACATCAATCGTTGTAACGCAGCAGGATGAATATACACTAATTCGCCAGTTTGGGAAAGTAGAGCGTATTATTACGAAGCCAGGACTTAGTTTTAAGATTCCGTTTATTGAAGATACCGCAAAGCTTCCAAACAAAACATTATTGTATGATTTAGCTCCTTCTGATGTTATTACGAAAGATAAAAAAACCATGGTAGCAGACAGCTATGTTCTCTGGAAGATTGAAGATCCTCTCTTATTTGTAAAGAGCTTAAACGCACAAATAGCAAATGCAGAGAGCCGTATTAATACAACAGTCTATAACTCTATTAAAAATGTGATCAGTAGAATGGCACAGAGCGAGGTTATCTCCGGACGTCATGGAGCATTAAGTTCCGCAATCATGGATAACATCGGCGATGTAATGGATCAGTATGGAATTAAACTTATTAGTGTTGAAACAAAACACTTGGATTTGCCAAGTGATAACAAAACAGCTGTCTACGAAAGAATGATTTCTGAGCGTAATAATATTGCAGCTTCTTATACTGCGGAAGGTGAGTCTGAAGCTAAGAAAATCCGCAATCAGACTGACAACGAGATAGTAATAAAAATTTCTGCAGCTAAAGCAGATGCTGAAAAAACAATAGCAGCAGGGGAAGCAGAATATATGAAAATTCTTGCAGCTGCATATTCCGATGAATCAAGAAGTGATTTCTATTCCTTCGTTCGTTCTCTTGATGCTGCAAAAGTTTCTTTAAGTGGTGACAATAAAACTTTAATCTTAAATTCTGATTCACCTTTAGCTAAGATATTTAATTCTATTGAATAAGGTGGTATAATAAAAGATAGGAACATAGGTGCTACAAATGATTTCAACCAGAGAAAGATTTTGTGGCACTTTCCTGTGTAAAGTAATTAAAAGTGTGAAAACTGTAATTAAGACGCAAGAATAAGAAGTATATGCAAAAAGTTTTCAAACCTTACATTTGTGTTGATGCACAAATGGTTCTGGTTAATTAAAGTGGCGAAAGCGCCAGAATAGGTATTAAGTTGAAAAATAGAAAGTAATTTTTCAACCTCTTGATTTATACGCGTGCCAAAGCACGCAGATGGGAGTTAGAATGAAAAGGGTATTATTGGGTTTGGGCTGCAGTTTACTTATCCTTAGTATGGTCTCGTGTAAAGGAAAGAACAATAAAACGGACCAGGTAATAAGTGAAGGGGAACTGACAGTGACACCAACGATAACAGAGGCAATCATTACGGATATGCCTAAAGAAACACCGACGCCAGGACTTATAGACTCAGTAGAATTTAGCGAGAATGGTATGGCGGATCTTTCAGCGAAGTTAACGCAAGATTTATTAACAGAGAATTTTGAAGAAGTCTATTCCTATCTTGCGGATACAGTGAAAGAGCAATTAGCGCTACCTGACTTAGAGAAAGCTTTTCGCAGTACTGTTGAACGAATTGGTGAGTTAGTTTCGGTTACCTCGGTAAAAGCTACAAAAACGGGAGAGTATATCTCTGTAGATAGTTTAGTAGAATATACAGAGAATGGGTTAAAGATATCTTATGTCTATAATAAAGATTGTAAGTTAGAGAAACTATGGTTTTCCTATCAACCAATTGAGGAAGAATACGATAAAGAGAAGATAGAGGAAATCGATATCACTATCGGTATCACCAACGGTGTCACTGCTGGTGAGGGAGAATTTCCTTTGGATGGTATTTTAACCATGCCAAAAGGTATAAAAAATCCACCTATCGTAATTTTAGTACAAGGGTCAGGGCAGAGTGATATGGATGAAACGATTGGCGGAACGAGCAATAAGCCATTTCGTGATATCGCAAGGGGACTAGCGAGTGAGGGTATTGCCTCTATCCGTTACAATAAAAGATTTTATCAATATATGGATCAAGCCACCGATACGATGACTATTTATGATGAGGTATTAAAGGATGTTACTTATGCCATTCAATATGCTAAGAGTCTAACGGATGTAAATACGGAAAAGGTATTTGTACTTGGCCATAGCTTAGGAGGTATGTTATGTCCTAAGATAGCTGCGGATAATCCGGAAATTGCAGGCTTTATCTCCTTAGCAGGCAGCCCTAGAAAATTAGAGGATATCATACTGGATCAAGCGACTGAGGCGGCAGAAAACGGTGAGGTGAGTGAGACAGAGAAGACACTATACCTGGATACGATGAAGGCTCAGAGCGATCAAATTAAAAATCTTACTGAGGAAAATCTAAATGAACCATTACTGGGAGCAAACGGATATTATTGGATGAGTCTGAATGAAATTGATACGCCTAAAATCGTAGCAAATCTAACCATTCCAATGTTATTTATGCAGGGAGAAGCAGATTTTCAAGTGTACCCTGAAGTTGATTTCGAGATGTGGAAGGAACTGCTAAAGGGGAAGGACAATGCAACATTTCAATTATATGAAGGCTTAAATCATTTATTTATGCCAACAACAGGAGTACGCGATATTAGCGACTATAGTGTAAAGAGCAAGGTAGATGAGAAAGTGATTCTTGCAATTGCAGAGTGGGTAAAGGAATATTAAAACTAAGCAATAAGATAAGGTATTGTAGGACTTGTGAAAGACAGTTCTACAATACCTTTTTTGTTTGTTACATTATAATGTCTAGACGCTGAGACTTTTAGTATAAATGATGCGTTGATCTTCTTATACACATCTCATATTATCGAGAATAATATATAAGGAAAACTCGAGGAATTAAAAAATATGAATTGTATTAATCCAGAAGAATTACTCACGTCATTACCTACAGATTATACTGTTGATATGGCATATAAAAACGATGATGTTTTATTAACACCTGAAAGTAGATCATATAATATTGCCAAACTTAATAATTTCATTAAGAATGTACAACGTGAAATTCCAGATTGTATATTAATAACCACTTTTGGAATAGATGGCCCTGCTACAACAAGTGTATTAAGCTATGACGGAAATTTCTAAACATTTACTTTTGATAATTCCCGATATAGCCGAACGCATGATATTAGATCTTTTCTTGTCAAGCGTATTTATACAAAACTCAGTACGAATGAATTTTCTACTAATCGTATATATTACGTGGAAACTTATGATGGTTATAATTTTCAAATCTTTAGAGATGTGACATTCCACAATAAATCTTATTAATTCATAATTAGAAATATCTAGCATTGCTCATATTCCATATTGTTATTATATTTATCCTTAATAGTATCAATATCGTGCGTAATTTTATCTACACCCCTGAAGGCATATGAATGTATAAAACTTCTGTAGAACGGCTACAATCGACATAATACACTCTATCACTAATCCAGTTTGTATAGAATATCCGCTTTGTCTGTAAAACGTTAAAACCTTGATGTAAAATAACAATCCATCAAAAAGTAAAAAACAGAAAATAATACTTGACATCATAATTATATATGTTATAGTTGCAATAGAACAAACGTGTTATACTGATTTTAACATGAAAAAAGATTAGATTGTAAAACGAAGTATGGTTTTTCAGTATTTTCGTTTATATATGTGCTTAAGCACACAGAATTTAGTGTAAATAATTTTAAATGAAAATTTGTGCCTGCACCCCAAAGTTTGCAGGTTATGAAAGGCAGGTAATTTATATGAATATTAGCAAGTTTACTCAAAAATCTTTAAAAGCAGTACAAGACTGTGAAAAACTGGCATATGAGTATGGTCACCAGCAAATTGATGAAGAGCATTTTTTATACTGTCTGTTAAATGATAAAGAAGGTCTTTTGCCAAAATTATTTCAAAAGATGGACATTAACACAGAAGTGTTTCTTGCTCAGCTACAGGGGTTATTAGATAAACGTCCTAAAGTTAGTGGTGGGGAAGTTTATATTAGTAATGACTTAAATAAAGTATTAATTTATGCAGAAAATGAAGCCTCTGCAATGGGAGATCAGTATGTCTCTGTAGAGCATCTGTTTCTTAGCATATTAAAGTATCCGAATAAAGAGATAGCGAGGTTACTTAAGGATTTTAATATTAATAAGGATCGATTTTTAACTGCGCTTGCATCTGTTCGTGGTAATCAACAGGTTCGAAGCGATAATCCAGAAGCAACCTATGATACACTAGAGAAATATGGTGTTGATTTAGTAGAACGTGCAAGGAACCAAAAGCTCGACCCTGTAATTGGCCGTGATAGCGAAATACGTAATGTAGTACGTATACTATCTCGTAAGACGAAGAATAATCCAGTGTTAATTGGTGAACCAGGTGTTGGTAAAACCGCTGTAGTCGAAGGATTAGCGCAGCGTATTGTTCGCGGCGATGTTCCTGAAGGATTAAAGGACAAGCGTCTTTTTGCTCTTGATATGGGTGCTTTAGTAGCAGGTGCGAAATATCGAGGAGAGTTTGAGGAACGTTTAAAAGCAGTTCTTGATGATGTAAAAAACAGCGATGGTCAGATTATTCTATTTATCGATGAGCTCCATACGATTGTCGGTGCAGGAAAGGCCGACGGTGCCATGGATGCTGGTAATATGCTAAAACCTATGTTAGCTCGTGGTGAGCTTCATTGTATCGGTGCTACCACCTTAAATGAATATCGTATGTATATTGAAAAGGATGCAGCTCTTGAGAGAAGATTCCAACCAGTCATGGTAGAGGAACCAACTGTTGAAGATACGATCTCTATCCTACGTGGTTTAAAAGAGCGTTATGAAGTATTTCATGGTGTTAAAATTACCGATGCTGCTTTAGTAAGTGCGGCAATTTTAAGTAATCGATATATTTCTGACCGTTTCCTTCCGGATAAAGCAATTGATTTAGTTGACGAGGCTTGCGCATTAATTAAGACAGAGCTTGATTCGATGCCAACCGAACTAGATGATATCTCACGTCGTATTATGCAGATGGAAATCGAAGAAGCAGCACTGAAAAAAGAGGATGATCGACTAAGTAAAGAACGTCTTTTGAGTCTACAAAAAGAATTAGCAGAACTTCGAGAAGATTTTAATGTTCAAAAGGCAAAGTGGGATAATGAAAAAGCAGCGGTAGAAAAAGTTCAAAAGCTTCGAGAAGAATTGGAAGGAATTAATAACGAAATTCAAAATGCAGAATTAAATTATGACCTAAATAAAGCAGCAGAATTAAAATATGGACGTTTACCAAGTCTTCGTAAGCAACTTGAATTAGAGGAAGAGAAAGTGAAACAAGAGGCTCACACCTTAGTTCATGAAAGTGTTAGTGAAGAAGAAATTGCACGTATCGTTTCTCGTTGGACAGGTATTCCGGTAGCTAAGCTAACAGAAAGCGAACGAAATAAAACCCTACATCTTGACGAGGAGCTTCAAAGAAGAGTCATTGGTCAAGAAGATGGTGTACGACGTGTTGCGGATGCCCTGCTTCGTTCAAAGGCTGGTATTAAGGATCCAAGTAAACCAATTGGTTCCTTCTTATTCCTTGGGCCTACGGGTGTTGGTAAAACAGAACTAGGCAAAGCGCTTGCGGAATCCTTATTTGACAATGAACAAAATATTGTTCGTATTGATATGAGTGAGTATATGGAGAAATATTCTGTCAGCAGACTAATTGGAGCGCCTCCAGGATATGTCGGATACGATGAGGGTGGTCAGCTTACGGAAGCTGTTCGTAGAAAGCCATATTCGGTTGTTTTATTTGATGAGATTGAGAAAGCTCACCCGGATGTGTTTAATATCTTATTACAGGTACTTGATGATGGACGTATTACAGACTCCACAGGCCGTACTGTAGACTTTAAGAATACGATCTTAATTATGACATCTAATATTGGTTCCACCTATCTATTAGACGGTATTGATGAAGCAGGTGAAATTA
Organism: Lachnoclostridium sp.; assembly: GCF_031997925.1. Taxonomy (NCBI): domain Bacteria; kingdom Bacillati; phylum Bacillota; class Clostridia; order Lachnospirales; family Lachnospiraceae; genus Lachnoclostridium; species Lachnoclostridium sp. The sequence continues at coordinate 8,449 of NZ_DAMADT010000003.1, forward strand.
GTGCACAGGCAGAGGGTATGGTAATGGAAGATCTGCGTGCTCATTTTAGACCAGAGTTTTTAAATCGATTGGATGAGATTATATTATTTAAACCATTAAATAAGGAAGATATTCGAAGTATTGTTGATTTATTACTCACCAATCTAAATAAAAGACTGGAAGATCGCAGTATTCGTGTAGAATTAACCGACACAGCGAAGCAGCTAGTGATTGATAAAGCGTATGATCCAGTCTATGGTGCGCGTCCTTTAAAGAGATATCTACAAAAGAATGTTGAAACATTAAGTGCTAGATTAATCTTAAGTGACCAGGTAAAAGAAGGTGACATCATCTTAATTGATACCGAGGGTGATAAGTTAACTGCAAGAGTTAAAGCTTAAGTAAATCATATCAAAAGTATAAATATTCAATATATCAAAGAAAGAAATTTATCTGAAAGAGGAAGAATTATTACGCTAGTTCACAGAAGTCTTCGAGATATGTTCTAGTGAAATATTGGATATAATAAGGTAAGAAAAGCTTAAAATAGCTCAAATTGCCTATTCCTTCCGTTCTTATCTTTCTGGAAAACGCCTTGACGCAACTAGCTTTTAATGATATACTACAACCCGAAGTATTATCGGAATAGACATTTACACTAAATGAAAAGGGAGTGTTGTAAGATTCACCCTGAATCAATGGGTAATTGAGTTGATCATGGTAATTTTACAGCACTTTTTGTGCGTATACATCGGGTTTAGATAGATAGAAGTGGAGATACTCTAAATGTTTCCAAGGACGCGGTGTCAACCATGCTGCGTAGAAATTTCCGATATAACATTGTGGATAGGCGCATGGTGCTTTCTGTGCGTTTTAGAAAGGAAGTAAGGAATGACAATTAGATTTGATGAAATGGAGTTACAAACTCCGATTATTAGAGCAATCGAGGAGCTTGGTTATGAAGAAATGACACCGATTCAGGCTCAAGCGATACCGGTTGTATTAGAGGGGAAAGATATCGTAGGTCAGGCTCAGACTGGTACTGGAAAGACTGCTGCATTTTCTATTCCAATATTGCAGAAAATCGACCCAAAGGTAAAAGGTCTTCAGGCGGTTGTACTTTGCCCAACAAGAGAGCTTGCAATTCAAGTATCTGAGGAGATGCATAAGTTCTCAAAGTTTATGCATGGGATTAAAGCAATACCGATTTATGGTGGCCAAGACATTACGAGACAGATTCGTTCACTAAAAGCAGGAGTTCAGATTGTAATCGGTACACCAGGTCGTGTTATGGATCACATGAGAAGAAAAACAGTAAAGTTTGATAAGGTTTCTATGATAGCTTTAGATGAGGCGGATGAGATGTTAAACATGGGATTCCGTGAAGATATTGAAACTATCTTAAAGGAAATGCCAGAAGACCGTCAGACATTATTATTCTCAGCTACTATGCCTCAGCCAATTATGGAGATTGCAAGAACATACCAAAAGGATGCTACTGTGGTAAAGGTAGTAAAGAAGGAGTTAACAGTTCCAAAGATTGAGCAATACTACTACGAAGTAAGACCTAAGAATAAGGTTGATGTATTATCTAGGTTGTTAGATATGTATTCTCCAAAGCGTTGCTTAGTATTCTGTAATACAAAGCGTCAAGTGGATGAATTAGTTACTGCATTATCTAGTCGAGGATTTTTTGCGGAAGGTCTTCATGGCGATTTAAAGCAGCAGCAAAGAGATCGTGTCATGAGCTCTTTCCGTAACGGTAAAGCAGAAATCCTAGTTGCTACCGATGTAGCAGCAAGAGGTATTGATGTGGATGATGTGGAAGCAGTATTTAATTATGATGTACCACAGGATGAAGAATATTATGTACACCGGATCGGACGTACCGGTAGAGCAGGCAGAACTGGACGTGCATTTACTTTGGTAGTTGGAAAAGAAGTATACAAATTAAGAGATATCCAGCGTTATTGTAAAACTAAGATTAAAGTTATGCCTATTCCATCTGTTAATGATGTAACAGCTGTAAAGGCAGAAAAAATCTTAGACCGCATTAATGAGCTAATGGAATCAGAAGATTTATCAAAAATGATTTCCCTAATCGAAACAAAGTTAAATGAGTCAGATTATACTGCTCTTGATGTTGCAGCCGCATTCTTAAAGATGGCGATGGGAAATGATAACCAACCAGAAGAACAGGCAGCTCCTGACTTTGGTGATACTGGAGCTGAGCAAGGAATGGTTCGTTTATTTATCAATCTTGGTAAAAAGCAAAACATTAGACCAGGTGATATCCTTGGTGCGATTGCAGGAGAGACAGGAATGCCAGGAAAGCTTATTGGTAGCATCGATATGTACGATAAATATACCTTTGTTGAGGTTCCTAGAGAATATGCAGCAGATGTCATTCAAGTTATGAAGGAATCAAAGATTAAAGGTAAATCGATTAATATAGAGCCAGCGAACCGTAAGTAATCTTTGAAATATTCTTATCACTAAAGCTTGGCGTTAGTTGGATTAATTTTAGTTTGCAAGAATGAAAGAAATGTTTTGCGAGACTAATATAAAAAGAATTCAATAGAGTTAGTTTATTAACTAACTTGTTTATAAAGAAAAAAATGAGAACTAAGGACTGAGTCTTAGTTCTCAATTTTTATGAATAAGGGAAAAGTTCATGAAGCATGCCTTTTCTTGTTTACGAAGAGATTGCATTGAAGTTACCGATAAATTAGAACCTCATCGTCGGAGGCTGTCTAATCCCTTAAGTTATACAAATAGATACAGTTCCTCTAACTCATGGATTTCATAAGTCACAGTTACATCAATTCTTTTTTCTTCTTGCCTCGGATTAAACCAACAGGTATCAATACCGATATTATTGCCTCCTTTCATATCTGAAGTAAGGCTATCTCCAATAATAAGAGTAGTTTCAGGAGAAAAATCAGGAATACGATCGATGCAATAATGGAAAAACTCTACTTGTGGTTTTTGATATCCGGTCATTTCTGATATGAATATGTCTTTAAAAAGAGGGAATAAACCAGAGGCATTTAAGCGGTTATGTTGGGTAGTGGCTACACCATTCGAGACAATATAGACACGATGAGTTTTGCGAAGAGTTTCTATTAATTCTTTTGCCCCAGGTATTAAGTTGTGACCCGATGCAAGTTTTGCTTGATAAAGTGGTTCAAGATCCGTAGAATTGATTGGTTTTCCTCCAAATGTCAGATTCATAGGGGCGATCCCTTGTTTCTGTAATGCATCAAATACTGTTACAAAGCGAGTATGCAGAATTTCGTTTCGAGAAATTTCACCTCTTTCAAAAGCTTCCCATAAGCCATGATTAATTTCATGGTAGAAAGATAGAATTTCCTTAGTGAGAGGTACATTAACTTGTTCAAAAATATAAAATAAAGCATCTTGCTCGGATGCTTTAAAGTCTAATAAGGTATCATCAGCATCAAAAAGTAGTGTGGTATAGCGATATGATTTCATATAAAATTCTCCTAAATAAGTTTGTTTTATGTTTTAGGTATTATAGCATGGACACGATTAACGCGCAAATATAGTTTAAAAAAGAAGAAAAGGCAAGACTTCCATGGGGATAGAGGTCTTGCCTTCTTTCATAGGGGAGTATACAATTTTTATCATGCCATATCCTGGCGCTAAAAATTATATAGTATATTTCGCCAAGGGAGGGCGAGTAATCGAATAACTGGAGGAATACCGGGGAGTGTATTACTCCAAGGGAACAAGCATGGTTTTAATTATTGAAAATATCTCTGAAGTAAGCCTAAGAATGCTTTACCATGTCTAGCTTCATCTCTAGCCATCTCATGTACAGTGTCATGAATAGCATCAAGATTAGCTTCTTTTGCACGCTTAGCAAGATCAAACTTACCAGCTGTTGCGCCGTTTTCAGCAGCTACTCTTAACTCTAGGTTCTTCTTTGTGCTGTTAGTTACTACTTCACCAAGTAATTCTGCGAATCTGGAAGCGTGATCAGCCTCCTCATAAGCTGCCTTCTCATAGTATAAACCGATTTCTGGGTAACCTTCTCTATGCGCTACTCTTGCCATTGCAAGGTACATACCTACTTCAGCACACTCACCAGTAAAGTTATCTCTTAAATCTTTAAGAATATCTTCGCTAACACCCTGAGCAACACCAACTACGTGCTCAGCTGCCCATGTAAAATCGCTAGACTGCTCAGTAAACTTGTCCGAACCAGCCTTACAGATTGGACATACTTCAGGAGCGGAATCTCCTTCATGAACATAACCACATACATTACATACAAATTTTTTCATACTTATAATCTCCTTTTCATTTCAATACTTATTTTTTGATAACAGACCTTAAGGTTCTGTTTATAGCGGCAATAGAAAGAATGTAGTAAATTTGTTTTAGTAACTTTCTATTGTTGTTAATGATTTTTTTAAATTAGTAATCATTACTGATATCATTATGATATACCATAAGAAAAGAAATGTCAATACTTCTTTTCAATCTTTTTTAAATTAATTTTCCAATTCCTCAATCTGTGCTCTTAGCATCGTTCGTCTTTTATTATATAGGAGAATATTATATAGTAGAATAGGAAAGAAGTAGGAGCCGTGAAAAGAAAAAACCAGGATACCTTTCAATTAGAAAAGTTCCTGGTTTTTTCTTTTACACAATAAGAGAATTACATAACCTCTATTTATCTTCTAACTCAGCTGAAGCAGCTTGCTTACTTTAACTATTGGAAGTCTTAGTGATGCATTCTGGACAAGAGCCATAGAAGAAAGCAGTATGCCCTTCGATTTTACCTGCAAAATTTGCTCCTGCTAAGGTATCGATATGATCCAGAGATAATGCAGGAAGATCCATCACTTTATTACAAGTGGTGCATATAAAATGATAATGCGGTTTTGTTGTCCCATCAAAATGGTCACTTCCATCGCCGCAGCTGATTTTTAGTACTTCGCCTTGCTCAACCAAAAGATTCAGATTACGATAAACGGTTCCTAAGCTTATATTAGGATAAGTTTCACGAACCTTCATGTAAATGGTATCAGCAGTAGGGTGCTCTTTCGTATGGGCAAGATAATCTTTGATGGATTCTCTCTGTCTACTATATTTCGTTGTTTGCAAGCCTGACTCCTTTCTAAATAATTATATTAATAATGATTACTAATTATATAGAAAAAAACGTAACATGTCAATGTGTAAAAATAGAAAAGATGCCAAATATGATAAGCCACAACTAAGTGGTAATATCATGAAATGACATCTTAATATGTTAGATTTACCTTATATTATTAGGTATTTTGATACACTGATTAACAGAGTACCAATTCTACTTCCTTGGTCAAAACGTCTGTATAACTAAAGGACATTGTTTTCACGGACTCGGCGAGTTCACCTTCCACTTGAATTAAGAATACGCATGGATAAGTTTCAGCAATAATACCTTCAGCGATATCTACTTTATTACGCCCCTTATTTGCTTTGATTTTTACCCTTTTTCCTACGTTATTAACTACAGTGTTTCTTACCTTGCACATGTTTTCTGGTTGCTTCATTATTATACTCCAATCTGCAGTACGGTCTGTGAAACTTGACGCTTTACATGCTTGTTATAGTAAGTGATACGAGACCATTAATCATAGGCTTCATAATAAAGATTAGGGTTGCCCGTTTGGACAACCAAAAATAATATCAGAAAGCCATCTGACATAGTATTAAGTTAAGTTATAACTAGTAGTCAAGATACATCCAAAAACTAACAAATTCATAAGCATACTATAGCATACTAGGGTATTAAAGTCAAATTAAGGGGGGAATGTAGGTTCGATATTTTTGATTAAATATTTAATATTGCACAATAAACAACTGGAATGTTATGCATATTGTTATTTAATTTTCTAATATTTGGGTAGTAAGAACTAGATTTGGAAGAAATAGTGCACAATATAGCTAATAGTTACATGATAATTAATAACAAAAATATAGAAAATGTCAAAAAAACCTTTACTCAAATACTATATGTGGTTAAAATAACTTTTGATAATACTAAATATTGTTGTTATATGATTTTTGATTCAACAAAAAAAGCACAATCGTGAACTTTAACTTGACATGAATAAAAAAAGCAAAGCATTGAATGTAATGCTTTGCTTTTTTTATTATTGAAAGCAAACTTCATTATCCATAAATTCTGTTTTAATAACGACATATGGGTAAGTGATATTTTGAGTTACTGGTTCATTTTTTCCAGGACCAATTAAGTTGGTTTTCACATAGATCCAATTGCCGGCAAGATATAGTTCGTCAACAGAGATGCTATAGCCACCGCTTTTTTGAGCCCCATAACCTTGCACTATGTAGAGATAATCTTCATTTTCATAAGTTAGTTTAAAAGGATTGGTTTTCTTTTCTTCGATGCATTTTAATAATTTATCTGGTAGATCAGCATTCTCTACAACGGTAAATTCTAGATCCCTTTCTTTTTCTGGTGCATTTGTTTTCTTACATGAAATTAGTAAAGCACTTAATACAAGAAGGCATGAGAAAAGAAGAAACTGCTTTATAATATGTTTCATATGGTGTTGCTCCGAACAATTCTTATTCTATCTTATGATAAAAATTTTAGAACTATACGTAAACATAGGATAATCTATCATTATAAATAAGTTTTTGCTTTTTTTGCATCTTCTTTTGTCAAAGATTCATTGCTATATCTAGCTCGATTATAGAAGGCCGTAAGCTCTGGTAATCCTTTCTCTAAATTAGGGTCAGAGGTATCGGCACGCTCATTTGGTGTTAGTGACGGATCAAAACCTTTATTTTTATCTATAAAACGGTTTATTCTTTTCTTATAATAATACCTTATTTTTTGATTATTGTTTCCTTTCAGATCAACAACTTCCGTTTTAAGCTTTTTTCTTATAAGGCGTTCAGTGGTTACAATAACGGAAAAGTCATCTCCGTCTGTAAAAGAAGCGGGAGTATGAGGATAAAGGTACTTTTTAATAAAACGATATATTACTACAGAAACAGTAATGATAAATCCGGTAACAAGAGCAAAGCAAATAATAAAGATAATAACATCCAGTAGTAAATTAGATATTGGGCTTGCGGTTGCTTCTGGTAAAGGTGCTTGTTGCATATCAGGTAGATCCATATCTTCGATTTCGGGTATGACAAAAGCACTATGAAATAAATTGACAACAAACGAAAGAATAGCTCTAAGTCCTAGTTTTATGAGAGTTAAAGCATGGGATAAAAAAGCTTCTATAGGTTTATATCGAAGAAAAAAGGTTCCAAAAAGGAGAGTACCACAAATACTAAAAACCATTCGGTTATTACTCTTTAAGATTTCTTTTGTTGGAGTATACCCAGTATCTTCTTTTATCGGCTCAATGTACTTTGTATTCTTTAAATAAGAACAAAGAAGTGCGAGCATTAAGTATAAAATTCCAAAGTAATAAGAGAGAGTCTGATAATTACCGATATCACTTCTTCCTAAATACCAATAAAGTACAGGATAAGCAAATATGAGTGGTAATGGCATGTCAATAACTTTGGAGCGTGTCATATCACACCAAAATAAAATATCAAATCCTATAAGAAAAGACCATAGAATAATACAAAGGGTCTTATCCATTGTAGGAATTGTCAGGTAGAATAACATAACCAATATAACCAAATGAGGTAGTAGAAAAATAAAAAAGTGCTTTCGTACATAACTATTAATTAAATAAGAAAAAATCAGAAGGATAGCATAGAAAGCGGATTGTCTTACAATACTAGTTTGCTTAACAAATTGAAAAAGTAATGTTGTTAATGTACAGCAAACAAGTAATAGCATTCCAAGGTGGAATACATCAAGGAGTTTCTGATAACGTGGTTTCAAGATAGTCCACCTCCCATATCATAGAATTAGGAATCGATGTTTCTAATTCCTCCACAGACTTTAGTATTGGAATGATATAAAAACAAGAATACCCACAATCCATAAGCTTATGATAAGTTTCTAATAAATCAGGCTTTCGATAATTAGAAATTAATATTAGTTGATGGGATATTTGATCCTGTACCAAAAATTGTTCGAGTGTTGAGGTAAAGTTATCAGCGGATTTTTTTAAGTCTATTCTTGCTAAAGAGATGCCTAGCTGAGTTAAGTAATGTCTGCCACTTCCAGCTTCCATTTTTATAGTCTGACTTGTGAAAATATCCTTTCCATTACATAAAAATCGTACAGGAACATTTGCTTCATTCAGCATAGAAGCAAGGGAATAAGCAATTCGTATGCTTTCTTCTAGCAATTCTTCTTGATGTGATACAATATTGGCATCAAGATTTAGGTAAATGGATACATTTTGCCACGTTGTTGGGAAGTGAGTATTTACTTTTAAATGTCCTGTCCTTGCGGTTTGTTTCCAATTAATATGGCGTATATTATCATAGGGTTCATAATCACGGATGCTTTTTAATTCAAAAGGGTCTTCTGTTAATGCAGCCTGATGGATGATCGACTGCAGTGCTGATATCAGATTTTTTGGATAATTCAGCGGAGAAACTGTACCCGGTAGGACATGAATCATACTATCGCATGGCATCTGATTTGCCAGTATACCAGATAAGAACAAGTCACGGGAAATTAAATCAATGCGATTGATGGAATAACAACCTCTTTTGCTACAAAGACAAGGATATTTTCTGGTAATTTTCTGATATGGAATAATAGAGTAAACATTATGGCGATAATACTGATCCGTAACGTTTGCATTATTCTCTTTCCCAAATAAAAAGTACTTCGAGGTTGAAAACTTAACACGAAGGAGAGGGATAGGTAAAAATTTATCATTCTCAACACATTCGATAAGATAAGTTTTTTGCCCTTCGGTTACAAAGTTATCTTCAAAAGATAGTGTTACTCTTAATCTATAATCCCAATACTTCTCATATAAAAAGTGCTGAATATAGTACACAAAACCAATGAGAAGAAATGATGTTATAATTCTCATATGAACTCCCATCTGCGTGTTTTAGCACGCATACATAACAATTGCACCCATCGAATACAACATATTCTTGCAAATGCAGACTGTTATATTGAACCGTCATTAAAATAGAAGAAGCATGTAATTTTTATAAAACACGAACTTCGTTTCGAGGCTTAGCAACTATTTTATATCATCCTCTTCTCACTAAAATCCTCGGTTGGTACTGAGATTTTTTGAATAATCTCATCGATAGGATGATTATTAACCCCCTGTTTATAGTTCCCAAATAAAAGAACACGATGTTTTAATACGCAGGGCGCCAATTGTTTCACATCATCTGGTAGACAATAATTACGATTTTGTATCGCAGCATAGACTTGACAGGCTTTTATCAAGGCCAATGTTCCACGAGGGCTTACTCCAACAGATAATAAAGGATGCTTTCTTGTTGCCTGAATAATAGCAACGAGATATTCCCGTACTGAATTATGTATAAAAATAGTCTTTGAATATTCTCTGATTGCAAGAATATCTTCTGTAGAACATACTGGATTTAGCTTAGTTATTGGGTTGTTTAAGAGATATCTATCAATCATACTAAGTTCTTCTGATTCCGTAGGATATCCCATAGATAGTTGCATCATAAAACGATCCATCTGAGCTTCCGGGAGTGGGAAGGTCCCTGCGGTTTCTATTGGATTTTGTGTAGCAATTACAAAGAACGGATCCGATAAGGTCCTTGTCTCTCCGTCAATGGTAATCTGGTGTTCTTCCATACACTCTAATAAGCTAGATTGGGTTCTTGGAGTTGCTCTGTTAATTTCATCTGCTAATAAAATATTTGTAAAGGCAGGGCCTGCTAAAAATGTAAAACATTCTTCTTTTTGATTATATATATTAAGCCCTGTAACGTCTGATGGTAAAAGGTCTGGTGTAAACTGAATGCGCCTGAAATCTAGAGAGATGGAACGCGCGAGTGCTTTGGATAATAGTGTTTTTCCAGTACCAGGAGTATCTTCTAGTAAAACATGTCCACCTGCAATAAGGGTAGTTATTACTTTTAGAATAACATCGTCTTTTCCGATAATTACTTGCTGAATATTGGATTTTAATTCATTTACAATTTTATTTACCTCATTTACATTCATACAATAACCTCGCAAATTCTAAAATTTACTAATATTATATCATAGTGGCAAAGTAATTCAAGAAAGTAGTTTTTAACATAGATATATGTAATATAAACTTCATAAAGGCAACATTCTAATTTGTCAAAACAAGTAACATCCTAATTTATCTAAACAGGGAGATTCGATGTTTTGAAGCCATAGTATTACGAGCATATAAACAGAAATTACGGGCATATAAAGCAAAGTTTACGAGGATATAAAACAAAGATTTAGTTGCATGTGGAGCTTTTTAACTATATAATAGAAGGACTAACCAAAGAGTATATGGGAAATTCCCGAATGAATATCATATCGAGAGGAGAGGTTATCCTTTGGTGTCCCTTAGGGGTATTACAGAGTCCAATTATGATGCGGTGATTAATCTGAAAGTGAAAGAGGGTCAACGCCGCTTTTTAGTATCCAACCACTATTCGTTAGAACAAGCGAAGATACATAAGGACTATATGCCAATGACGATTTATGAGGAAGAAGAATTGGTTGGATTTTTAATGTATTGCTTACACCCAGATGAGTATCATTATTTAATTGTGCGATTTATGATTGATGAGAGGTATCAATCAAAGGGGCTTGGAGCAGAAGCGATGAAACAGCTTTTGCAGTATATGAAAGAAGAAAAGAATCAAAAGATGGTCTATATTAGTTTTGAGCCAGATAACGAACAGGCTAGAAGACTATATAAGAGACTAGGATTTCAACCGGTACATAGTGAATGGGTGGAAGAAGAAGTATTATATCGAATTCGTTTCTAAAGTGAAATAGAGGAGAGATGTTTTCATGAAACCGATCGCAAAAAAAAGCATAACAATAGCAAGTTTGGTAGTACTTGACCAGGTGATAAAGGCTATCATACGGCATAACTATTTTGATAAGAATTTTTGGATATTGGATGAAATATTTGCTTTCAGACCGAAGGTAAACACAAACCAATCTTATCTTGGGAATTATGTAAATATATTTAGTTACCCGTGGTTTGCAATACTGATTAATGTTTTCGTTATAGTGATAGTTTACTATATCTACCAGTATTATTGCTTTTGCGCAAAACAGGAGAAAATATTACCGAAAGCAATTTATGTGCTATTGTTGTCAGGAGCATTTTGTAGCCTTATTGATAAAATATTCTTTGGTGGCAGTCTTGATTATATTTTACTATTTGACTGGTTTATCTTTGATTTAAAAGATTGTTATATTAGTGGGGCTGAAGTATTGTTTGCTTTTGTAGCAATAAAAGATTATAGGGTAATTCAAAAAGTTAGGATACGTGATATTACTCACTTTTGTTATCGCAGATGGCGAAAGAACGATATCAATTAATGGTAAATATTATTTCTTTTTCAATCTTGATATGGATCGAATATTCGAACTATGTAAAGATCTAAAAAATGATGTTGTAGATTAATCAATTATTGGAGTTGCCTTGATTTATATGGAATATAGTAATCGAAGAGGTATATGAAAACTATCTTCTTAGATGAATTTGGACTAACAACTTTTATAGTTAAAATAAAAAATGTCTCAGCAGTTAATACATGTGCAGAGACATTTTTTATTTATTTTTATTGTCTATATTTAGTTAATAGATCTCTTAACATAAGTTGTATGCAAGATATCATGTGCCTTATGGCTTCCAGGAGCACCAAGGAACTCCTCATAAACTTTCTTCACTGCTTCATTTTCATGAGACATACGAAAAGGATTTGCTGCATCTGAGTCGTAGAGAACCTTAGCACGAAGAGCGCGTATGTCTGTAAAGTTACGAACGCTTGCTGGAACCTGAGGCTGACCACCACCATTGACACAGCCACCAGGACATCCCATGATTTCGATAAAGTGATAGTTTGCTTCTCCTGATTTAACTTTATCAAGCAACTCTTTTGCATTGGAAAGACCAGAAGCTACGGCAACATTGACATCCATACCAGCAACATGGAAAGTTGCTTCTTTGATGCCTTGTACTCCACGAACCTCATTAAACTCAATTGGAGATTCAGTATTTTCACCGGTTAATTTCCATACTGCAGTACGAAGAGCGGCTTCCATAACACCACCAGTAGCACCAAAGATAACAGCAGCACCAGTAGAGATACCAAGTGGATTATCATACTGCTCATCTGGCAATTCTAAGAATTTAAGGCCTACCTTATCAATAAGTCTTGCAAATTCACGTACGGTTAAAGAATAGTCAACATCTGGAACACCAGCTGCGGATTGATCGTCACGGCCAAGTTCGAATTTCTTTGCGGTACATGGCATAATACTTACACTGACCATCTTAGATGGATCAATGCCAAGCTTTTCCGCATAATATGTCTTTGCAATAGCACCAAACATCTGCTGTGGAGATTTACAGGAGCTTAAGTTTTCTGTCATATCAGGGAAATAGTGCTCGCAGTATTTAATCCATCCTGGAGAACAGGAAGTAATCAGTGGTAATACTCCACCATTTTGTACACGATCAAGGAACTCTGTTGCTTCTTCCATGATGGTTAAGTCAGCACTGAAGTTTGTATCAAATACTTTATCAAAGCCAATACGACGAAGGGCAGCAACCATCTTGCCTTCCACATTCGTTCCGATTGGTAAGCCAAATGCTTCGCCAAGCCCTGCACGAACAGCAGGTGCTGTTTGAACGAATACAAACTTCTCTGGATCTGCAATTGCTTCTAGTACTTCATCGGTGCTATCTTTTTCATAAAGCGCACCTGTAGGACAGACAGCGATACACTGGCCACAGGAGACACAGCTTGTTTCTCCTAGTCCCATATCAAATGCAGAACCGATATTCGTTTTAAATCCTCGTTCATTTGCTCCAATAACACCTACACCTTGTGTTAACGAGCAGACAGCAGTACAGCGTCTACAAAGAATACATTTATTATTATCACGAACCATATGAGCTGCGGTTTCATCGAGTTCATATAAGCCCTTCTCGCCATCATATAAGGCTTCGTCCTCAACTCCAAGTTCCTTACACAATTTCTGTAGTTCACAGTCTCCACTTCTTACACAGGAGAGACATCTTCTATCATGGTTAGAAAGAATTAATTGTAAGGTTCTTTTTCTTGACTTTAATACTTTTGGAGTATTTGTAAATATCTCCATACCCTCGTTTATTGGATATACACAGGAAGCTACTAAGCTTCTTGCACCTTTTACTTCTACTACACAGATACGACAAGCACCAATCTCGTTGATTTCCTTTAGGTAGCAAAGGGTTGGAATTTCAATGTGCGCTAATCTGGCAGCTTCTAAGATGGTCGAACCTGCCGGAGCAGAGACATCCATGCCGTTGATTTTTATATTAATATTCGCCATAGTAACCTCCATAATTATTTCTTACTGATTGCGCCGAATTTACATTTCTCCATACAAGCTCCACACTTGATACACTTATCTTGTATGATTACGTGAGGCTCGCGAACTTTACCTTCAATTGCATTGTTTGGACAGGTACGTGCACATAAAGTACAGCCTTTACACTTGTCTGCATCGATGGTATAGGAAAGTAAGGATTTACATACACCAGACGGACACTTTTTGTCTACTACATGAGCGATATACTCGTCTCTGAAATAGCGAAGTGTGGATAAAACAGGGTTTGGTGCTGTCTGACCAAGACCACAGAGAGAGTTATCTTTGATGTAATAGCAAAGATCCTCTAACTTATCTAGATCCTCTAAGGTTCCATTACCCTTGGTAATCTTGTCAAGAATCTCTAACATACGCTTTGTACCGATTCGACATGGAGTACATTTACCACAAGACTCATCTACGGTAAATTCAAGGAAGAACTTAGCGATATCAACCATACAGTTGTCTTCATCCATTACAATAAGACCACCAGAGCCCATCATAGAACCAATGGAAATCAAGTTATCGTAATCAATTGGAATATCAAAATGCTCTACTGGAATACATCCGCCGGATGGTCCACCTGTCTGAGCAGCTTTAAATTTCTTACCATTTGGAATACCACCACCGATTTGTTCTACAACTTCACGAAGTGTAGTACCCATTGGAATTTCTACAAGACCAGTGTTCTTGATCTTGCCACCAAGAGCGAATACTTTTGTACCCTTGCTCTTTTCTGTACCCATGGACGAGAACCATTCTGATCCATTTAAAATAATCTGAGGGATATTAGCATAAGTTTCTACGTTATTTAATATGGTTGGCTTTTGGAATAATCCTTTTTGCGCTGGGAATGGAGGACGTGGACGAGGTTCACCACGGTTACCTTCAATAGAGGTCATAAGAGCAGTCTCTTCACCACAAACGAAAGCGCCAGCACCTAGACGAAGACCAACATCAAAGGAGAAATCTGTACCAAATATATTATTCCCAAGAAGGCCATATTCTCTCGCTTGATTTATCGCAATTTCAAGACGAGCAACAGCGATTGGGTATTCAGCTCGAACGTAAATATATCCTTGATTTGCTCCGATTGCATATCCTGCAATAGCCATAGCCTCTAATACTACGTGAGGGTCACCTTCTAAGACAGAACGATCCATGAATGCACCTGGATCCCCTTCATCGGCATTACAGCAGACATATTTTTGATCAGCATCATTTCCTTTTGCAAGCTTCCACTTTAATCCGGTTGGGAATCCACCGCCTCCACGGCCGCGTAACCCGCTGTCTAAGAGGACTTGTATTACTTCGTCTGAGGTCATTTCGGTAAGAACCTTACCAAGTGCTTCGTACCCCCTTGTTCCTATGTATTCATCAATATTCTCTGGGTTAATTACACCACAATTACGAAGAGCAATTCTATGCTGTTTTTTATAAAAATCTGTTTCATTTAATGATTTAATACCATCTTCCGTAACTGTCTCATTATATAGAAGGCGTTTCACAATTCTACCTTTTAATAAGTGCTCTGTTACGATTTCAGGGATATCTTCAACATTTACCATGGAGTAAAATGTGCCTTCTGGATAAATTAACATAATAGGTCCCAAAGCACAAAGTCCGTGGCATCCTGTCTGAACTACAGCAACCTCTTCTTTTAGTCCGGCTTTTTCGATTTCAGTCTGTAACGCATTTAGAATCTGCTGACTTCCGGAGGAAGTACAACCGGTTCCACCACAAACTAAGATGTGTGAACGATACATATTAGGTCCTCCTCGCTATTTAATATAATTTTGAATCGTGTATTCCTTGACAATCTGACCACGTACCAAGTGCTTTTCTACCACTTCAAGCGCTTTTTCTGCTGTCATCTTTACATAAGTTACTTTTTCTTTATCGGCTTCCGTAACTTCTACAATTGGTTCAAACTGACACAAACCGATACATCCTGTTTGTGTAACGATAACGTTTGTAAGGCCTTTTTCTTGAACTGCGGTAGAAAGAGCGTTAAGAACAGGTCTTGCGCCGCTTGCGATACCGCAGGTAGCCATACCTACAACGACACGGATATTTGCTTCGCCTTCATTACGAAGGCTAATTTGATTCTGCATCTTCTCCCGTATTGCTTTTAATTCTTCAAGAGATTTCATAATTCCTCCATTTCTGCGCATATTGTTTGCGCATCTAATTACTAATTTCAAACGGATTATCTTAGAGAATGACTCCTTGATCGACTTCTTGCTTATTTTCGCTTAAAAACTCTCGTATATAATTAGAAACATCAGGAGAATTAAGCGGTATTCCATCAAGTATCATTCGAATTTCTCTGGTATCTAGGGTGAAACTTTTGTCATCTACGGTATATGTATATAAGAAATCTATCCGGTTATTCAATGTTATCAGCGTATGCATCGTGCTTGTCATGTCTCCAAGCGGCATCCGATCAATATGAGAGAGAATAAAACTAGCTGTAACCATGGTACCTTCCCCAACAAAAGAATCTATGGAAAAGTTACCACCAGTGGAAGTCGCCGCATATTGAAAAAACGGTATTCCAAGCCCGACCTTACGGGTAGTTCGTGTTGTGAAAAATGGATCTAAGACATGGGTTATCTGCTCTTTTGTCATGCCACAGCCATTATCTTTAATGACGATAGTCATAGTATCCTTTTTTCTATCTGCAGTTACAGTTATAATAATGAGTGTTGCGTCTGCACGTATGGAGTTTTGAGCAACATCTAATACGTTCAGAGAGATTTCCGGCATCATAATTGATTTCCTCTATTTCATATTCTATAAACAATGCAATTTTAAAGTTAAAAGGTACTAATAGGAATTAGCTTATGCGTACTTAGCAAGAATACCATCCAAGTCGTCTACGGAAAGTCTTCCGTATACATCATCGTTAACGGTAAGAACAGGAGCTAAACCACAGGCACCAATACAACGGCAGGCTTCTAAAGAGAATTTACCGTCCGGGGTACATTCGCCGCTAGCAATACTAAGCTTCTCCATGAGTTTATTATAGATGTCACCAGAGCCTTTAACATAACAGGCAGTTCCAAGACATACGGAAATTTTGAATTTCCCTTTTGGAAAAAGTGAGAATTGAGAATAAAAAGTTACTACTCCATAAATTTTTTCCAATGGAATATCTAATGTGTTAGAAATTATGGTTTGAACTTCAATTGGAAGGTATCCATAGATTTCCTGTGCCTTCTGAAGTATTGGCATTAAGGCACCTTTGTCACTTTTAAGCTCTTCTATAACACTTATAAGTTCGGCCTCTTGCTCTTTTGTTCCAGCAAAAGGAACGGTTGATTTCTGTGAGCTCATGATAAAACCTCCTTGATAGTTTTTTAACAATCTTTTCGATGACATGTTGTCGAAAAACAATAGTATTATAGCATGATATTAGTGAAAAATCCACAATGATATAAATTTAACAAATATCAATGTTTAATTTAAGTTTTGCCAAATACACTATACATAATTGTGTATGCAATAAAATACACTAAACATATTACATGTAATAAATATTGAATTATTTGTGCTTAATATACAATAATGCACAATAAGTAGTTAATAAAATAACATATGGATTAAAAAATTTATACGGCTGGAGTTGAAAAGAACATTTGGTAATGTTATACTGATATATAAACCAAAATGTATAAAAATTATACAATATTGACAGTTTTCATGGGGAAAGGAAAGCCGTGGAGATTAACAAGGATAAAGAAGAACGATTTTGTTAAGTTTTATAGCAATGGCAGAAAAGTAGATGATTTTCTCAGGTAGAGTTATCTACTAAAATGTTACGTATACCGTATAGATTGATGAGGAGGCATTCGCACATGACTGTAAGAGATGTGAAAGAAATACTTGGAGCGCAGGTAATTAGCGGAGAAGAATTTTTGAATCGTGAGGCACATACTGGTTGTGGATCCGATATGATGAGTGATGTACTTGCATTTGTCAAAGAACAATGTGTATTGCTAACTGGGTTGTGCAATTTACAGGTAGTTCGCACTGCGGAAATGATGGATGTAGTATGTATTGTTTTTGTTCGAGGAAAAAGACCAGATGAAGCTATGATTGAGCTTGCAAATGAAAGAGAAATACCGTTATTATGTACCGGACATCGTATGTTTACAGCATGTGGTTTATTATACCAAAATGGTCTGCGCGGAGGTACCTCAAATTGAACCAAACAATCACACTAACTTATACGATATCTGGTGATGATTTTACTAGAGCTGGGGAAGCCTCTAGTGATGTTAAAAAGAAACTAAAGCAGATGGGTGCAAATCCGGAGGTTATAAGAAAGGTTGCCATCTCAATGTATGAGGGCGAGATAAACATGGTGATTCATGCCCATGGAGGAGAAATCACTGTGTTTATCTCTTCAACTGAAATCATAATCAGATTAAAAGATGAAGGACCAGGAATTGTAGATGTAGAACTTGCCATGCAAGCAGGATATTCCACCGCACCCGATAATGTTAGGGCACTGGGATTTGGGGCTGGTATGGGTCTTCCGAATATGAAAAAATACTCAGATGAAATGAACATAGATACTATACTGGGAGAGGGGACTACTGTAACGATAAAGGTTTATATGTAGTTATGTTAGTATAAGGAAATGATGTATGGATTAGCGTTGATTGTATCATGATATGATACATAACGAGTAATCAGGGCTTACTAGATGTTTTTTGTTTCTTGGAATGAAATATATGCTAAGAGATATGCTAGGAGAGGGGGATGACGATGGGGAAGTTTTATACTGCGGTGCGATTGGATGAAAGCCTTTGTACGGGCTGTATCAATTGCATTAAGCGTTGCCCTACCGAGGCAATAAGAGTTCGTAATCAAAAGGCGGTAATCACAAAAGAATTTTGTATTGACTGTGGTGAGTGTATTAGAATATGTCCTCATCATGCCAAGAATGCGACTTATGATAGTATGGATATGATTAAGAAATTCGAATATACCGTTGCCTTACCAGCACCTTCTTTGTATGCACAGATGAATAATTTAGATGATATTAATATTGTTTTAAATGCATTAAAGCTAATGGGATTCTCTGATGTTTTCGAAGTAAGCGGTGCTGCTGAAATTATATCTGCAGCAACTAGAATGTACATAGAAGAACATAAGGAGAAGTGGCCCGTTATTAGTACTGCATGCCCTGTGGTAACTAGATTGATTCGTGTTCGTTTTCCGAATCTTTTAGAGCATCTACTTCCTCTAAAGGCTCCAGTTGATATTGCTGCCGAGCTAGCTAGAAAAGTAGCAATGGAGAAGACTGGGCTTCCAAGTGAGAAAATAGGCATCTTTTTCATCTCACCATGCCCGGCTAAGGTTACAGCGGCTAAAAATCCCTTGGGATATGAAAAAAGTGAGGTGGATGGGGTACTTGCAATTAAGGATGTCTATCCACGGTTAATAAGTTGTATGAAAATTGTAGCAGAGAGAGATGAGTTAGAAGACCTAGCAATCTCGGGTAAAATAGGAATCAGTTGGGGTTCTAGTGGCGGTGAGGCAAGTGGGCTTCTAACAGATAGCTATCTTGCAGCAGATGGGATTGAAAATATCATTCGAGTACTTGAGGATATGGAAGATCAGAAGTTTACGAACCTGGAGTTTATTGAATTAAATGCGTGCAGTGGAGGATGTGTTGGTGGGGTATTAACCGTTGAGAATCCATATGTTGCGAAAGTAAAACTGAAAAGACTTCGTAAATATATGCCCGTTGCTAGAACGCATATTCCACTTGAAAGTATTGATCTTTTTTGGACACAGGAGGTTGAATATGAACCTGTTTTCAATCTTGGTGTCAGTTTAATTGAAAGTATTGGTAAAGTAGCAAAAGTAGAAGAACTTTGTAAGAAGTTTCCGGGGCTTGACTGTGGATCTTGCGGAGCTCCGACTTGTAAGGCTCTTGCAGAGGATATTGTGAGAGGGGTTGCGGAGGAAAACTATTGCATCCATATCTTTAGAGAGTATGTAAACAAGCTATCTGGTAAATTTCCAAAGGATAGTTAAAGAGGAACTTTTATAATAATTCTACAAACAAGAAGAATAAATTAGCCTCATCAGGGAAGTATCCTGCTTCAATAAGCGAGGAACCTGATTGATAATCCATATAGTGGAAATTAGGTAAAGCTAAAAATACAGTATCATAGAGTTTACTAGGGCGGGAGGAAAGGATGACAAAACAAGAATTTATCAGGAGTAGCAATTTTACAGTAATTAACGAGGGTGACAACCTAAATATGAAAGTAGAGACTCCATTTTGTTGTGATTTATTAAGTATTGCAATGAGTAAAATTCCAGTTGGATCTGCTTGGGTAACAGTAATGGGTAATATAAATACGATAGCGGTTGCAACTTTAACAGAAGTAGCTTGTGTAATTTTGTCGGAGGGAATTACGCTTGATGATGCTGCACTATCAAAAGCGAAAAGTGAAGGTATTACAATCTTAGCTACCGAACTACCTATTTTTGAGGCAGCGTACCAAGTATATCAAATCATACGTGATTCCTCTAACCTATGATTTTCATATTCACACCTGCTTATCTCCTTGTGCCGATGACGATATGACTCCGGCTAATATTGTTATGATGGCGGCATTAAAGGGGCTGGATGTGATAGCGATTACCGATCATAACACCTGTAGAAACTGTAAGGCTGCGATAGAGATTGGGAAGAAAAATAATATTTTAGTCTTGCCAGGAATGGAGTTAACGACTTCTGAGGAAGTACATGTCATTTGCTTATTTGCGGAATTAGAAGATGCCATGATGTTTGATTCTTATGTCTATGAGCGTTTAATAAAGGTAAAGAATAAGGAAAGTATCTTTGGAAATCAGTTAGTTGTAGATGAAGATGAGTTGGTGTTAGAACGTGAAGAGTATCTTTTGATTAATGCGACTACCATCGGATTTTCTGATGTCTATGATGTAGTAACTGCTTACCATGGGGTTATGATTCCTGCTCATATTGATAAATCTTCAAATAGTGTGATTTCAAACCTAGGGTTTCTACCTCCAGATAGTAGGTTTTCTTGTGTAGAGCTTACAAAACTGGAGAACAGAGATCTTTTCATTCCTAATAATCCATATCTTCAAAAGTGTAGAGCAATTTTGGATTCTGATGCTCATAACTTAGGGCAGATTAGTGAACCAGTTCATGTGTTATCCGCTTCAATGAAGAATGCAACTGCTGTACTAATAGCATTAGAAGGTTTAGAATCATCTCCCACCTAAGAGGCCTGGGAGTTTTCTTGTAAGCATAGATCGAGTTAAACATTTTTACGATTCCTTCCGATATAAGAAATAAGACCTAAGTTTAGGTCGGTAACTGATGTCTTTTTTATTAGGGTTTATAGCCCTACGTATACCAAGGAGGGTATTGTATGAATGTAAACGGAGTTACGGGTGTAAGAAACACCTATGCGTCAACAGAATCAGCGGAATTAGAGAAGAAAAATTCCACGACGAACGAGTCGAATCAAGAAACAGTGGCTGCAACTTATGAAAAGTCCGAAGGTATTAAAACAAATAAGCAGCAGGATAGGGAAACTATCGAAAGATTAAAAGCGGATGCGGAACAAAGAACAGCAAGTCTTCGCTCATTAGTAGAAAAAATGTTATTAAAACAAGGCGAGCAAGTAACGAATGCTACAGATATTTGGGCTCTACTTCGAGAAGGAAAAGTAACGGTTGACCCAGAAACAGCTGCAAAGGCCGCTTCTGAAATAGCAGAAGATGGATATTGGGGTATTGAACAAACCTCCGAACGTTTAGTATCTTTTGCAAAAGCATTGGCTGGAAATGATTCCTCCAAAGCAGAAACCATGATTAATGCTGTTACGAAGGGCTTTAAAGAAGCTACGAAAGCTTGGGGAGGCGAACTTCCTGAGATATGCCAGAAAACTTTAGATACAACGATTGAAAAGCTTAATAAGTGGAAGGACGGTTTAGAGTAATCGTTCATTACTTAATTAGAAAAAGGTCTGACGCACTAAGTAATTAGTGTAACAAGCCTTATTAAAGCCAAAAAATGAGCTGTGCACTGCGGTTTATTAACCGCTAGTGCAACAGCTCCTCTTTTTTAATAGTTCGTGACAAGGAAGAGATCGCGATGCGTACTTTTTCTTGTTATAAAATTATCCAAAGCTAGGATCTAATTCCTTAACAATTAAGAGATGATCCCCAGCACTGATAGATTCTGAATCCAAATCATTAATATCTTTGATAGCGTCAACTGTGGTATGGTAATTCTTTGCTATCTTCCAAAGGCTATCACCAGGTTTCACTACATATCCAATCATACCTGGCATTGCTTGCAACACCGCTAAGTCGAGAGGACTTTCTTTGAAATCAACCATAAAGGATTCGGTTAAACGGTCAAATGCGATAACGTTAAGAACAACACTAGCTTTTACCTCTACCTCTGAATTATCAAGCATCATAATGTTGATTTGCTCAAGGTTTGATTTTACATCATAGCTGCTATTTGGTTTTAAGTCTCGAATTTCAATCATTTGAGAAAATGGAACAGCAGCTTTTATAGCTTGTAAAGGTCTTGCATCATCTGAGCTTATGTAAAGTATGCTAAGATCAATAACGCCTTCCACTTCTAATCCATTATCTACTGGGATAATATCATCAATCTTAACGGTACCATTTCCATGGCAAATCTGTAAAAGTTTTGCACTATCTTCATCTAATCGAATTCTTTCCGATACGCGTGCACGATTGTTATTACGCATGAGAAGGTTCTCATAATTAGCTTCCTTATAAACAGGAGTAATTTCCCTCATTGGAGAATAGATATCCTGAAGAACTTGCATCTGAGTTTCCTCATAAATCTTAATGGAAACATCTAAGATTGTTTCTAAGTCAAGAACTCGTTCTTCTCCATCCGCATCTGGTTTTACACTTAAGTTGTTACCAACGATATCAAGTGAGATGTCAGGAGTCATATCTTCGGTACAGCCATTACAGTCAATGGTTGAGCTAAAAGGTAGTTCAGCCTCATAGTATTCCATTGGGCTGTCTTCGCCATCCCCTATGTAGAGGACAAACAGCGAAATTTCACCTTTGGCAGTGAACTTATCTGTCAACAGACGCACATCGACATTCTTCAATTCTACATTATTATATAGAATTTCGGAGATACAGCTCTTACCAGATGGAAGAACAACCTCATCACGGAACCGATAGCTGTCCTTTTTGTTTACAGCCATATTGGTAACGTCAATTGTTTTGGATACGGATTGTACATCAGGTTCGGCATCAACAGACACAGCACTTTCTTCATCATACAAATCTTCTACGGCAACACTTAAGCGAACCAAAGCCTTTACACTAAGTTTTCTGGAGTTAATAATACTAGCGGTTAGGTCTTCGATCTCGTATTTTAATGTTCCGGTATCATGATTGCAGGATTCATTTAAGTTAACTACTTCATCGAAAGGAATCTGTCCACTTAAGCTATGGATTGGACGATTGGTTTCATCACTTAAATATAATACCTGAAAATGCAGCGAGCCATTTGCATAGAGTTTACCATTGTTTATTTTCTGATCGTTAAATTTGATTTCCCCCTGCGACTTAATTAATTTACTAATGTCTGGTTTACTATCCGGTACATTGAAATCATCGTCAAAGGTTACTTGAAGATTACTTTTACATTTCAGCTTATTCATATGTATGTTCTTTTTAATGAGTTCCAAGTAAATTCCCTCCTTGCTCATTTTATTCGTGTTCTAAATGTCCACGTTTGCGTCTAACACATTATATGAACCTGGATAAGTAGTTATGAATGCAAAATGTGAATGATATTATATGCTATGAGTAAAGAGAACAAAACATTCGTATAAGATGATTTCTAAAGAGATGGTACCTGGTAGGAATCTCCCACACCGAGCAAGAAAAAAGTACGCTTCGCGAACTTTCCCTTGTCTTGAACAAAAAAGAACAAACCGCATCATTTTCCAAGATATAAAATCTTAGGTGATGATACAATTTGTTCTTTTCATAAAATAATGGAACTATGAATTATTAATATTGTAACTATGTCATCATATGAATTAATAATATAGTTGTTAGGTATCTGAAGTACTTTCAACTGGTCTGTTTATAAGAGTATATCCATTAAGGGCTGACACTCTTAGATTCAAAAAATCGTGTTAAGAAAGTCTGTTTTCCGTAAGGGCCAACCTTATATTCATAAAAAGCACGCTCAGCAGTCTTTTGATTGTCAAATAAGGCAAAGACAGTTGGACCGCTTCCACTCATTAAGGCATTAAGAGCACCATGTGAGAGTAAATCCATTTTAATTCGTTCAATTTCTGGATGATGCTTGATTGTGACGGACTCCAAAACATTAGAAACAAGAGAGGACATTTGATGTAAATCTTGTTTTTCAATTGCTTCTATCATCCCATCAATATTTGGATGTTTGGTGTTCTCGTCTAACGTAAGGTTTTCATACACAAATTTGGTAGATACACTGACCGGCGGCTTTACAATTAAACAATAGCAGTTAGGTGCAGGAGGGAGAGGAGTTAGGACCTCACCGATTCCTTCGGATAAAGCTGTTCCGCGTAGAAGACAATAAGGAACATCAGCTCCAAGCTTTACGCCAAGCTTCATTAAATCTTCTAAAGTTTGATTGGTTTGGAAAAGTTCATTTAAGCCAAAAAGTGTGGCAGCAGCATCGGAACTTCCGCCAGCCATTCCGGCTGCAACAGGAATTCTCTTCTCTAGATTAATGTAAAAACCGTCGCTAATCTGAAAAGTTTCCTTAAACAGCTTACAGGCCGCATATACGATATTATTCTCATTGGTTGGTAAAAAGTGTAGATTTGTCTTTAGCGTGATATCTGGATTTGTGGTTGGCTTAATAGTAATTTTATCATACAACTTGATAGTCTGCATGATCATTCGGACATCATGGTATCCATTTGGACGCTTGCCAATCACATCGAGTGCAAGATTTATTTTTGCATATGCCTTTAGTGAAATAATATCCATTGAAAACTCCTGTCGTGTGGTTATAACCCTGATATTGTCCATTATATTAGTCTGGAAAGGGTTTTGCAAGTAGTATTCAGACATTCTCCAAAGATGGATTCTCAAATGAGCTTCTAAAAACATCTAAAATAGCTTTGATAAAAAATCCAAAAGTTTAAACTTCACAACAACATTTGGCTTTTCTTCTTTGATAATTGAGGTATATTCCTCTTCTGTTAGTAAGGTTTTCAATTGTTGCTTAGAAACTTCCGGAACTACGGTATAGGTTGCATCAACAAAGCATAGATTTGGAAACAAAATACACCACCAATTACGTCCTTCTGCCATTCCAAGTTTTATTTTAAGAGCATCATACTCACCAGCTGGCAGAGTGATGTCTCCGTAAACTTTAATTGGGAATGTACCCTTATCAAGGGTAACACTAGCGCCATAGTAATATCCTTTCATAGCTAGCAGCCTAGAGGCTTCTTTCTCTATATCTGTTAGATGATTCATTAATACCTTGGTTGTACTTTCTTTGTCCGAGCAATCCTTTAAGAGTGGTGTTAAGTAGGTCATGATACCTTCTTTTACATAAAGCTTCACATTCTGGTCCTCCTCAGAGTCACTATTACCAAGGATGTGAAATCGCAGTATTTGTTTCGCTAAGTCTTCCTGCAGAAGAGCCTGATTTTCTTTTATAGCTGGTGAGCCTGTAAATGATACAAAGGCTCCGAACAAGGCATATAAAGTAATTAAAAACGCAAGTAAAAAAGGCAATATGTAAGATAAAAATAATTTCTTAGTGAAAGACTTCCTATTAGAAGTTTCATGCATATTAGGGTTAATAAAATTTGCAAATCTCATAACAATACTCCTTTATAAAATTTATGAAAAGAATCTCCGTGATTTTATTAAAAGTATGTCCTAACATGTGAGATTTAAACCAGTAAATAATGTGATTGCAATCCCAATGGCTGTAGACGGTCAGTAGTTCACAAGATAAAAACATTGAATTAATAACTAATTGAGTGTAAAATGTATATAGTAATAGGAAAGTATAACATTCATAGCCTAGAAAATAATGGATTTCAATGAAATTATGAAATTTAATAAAATAAGAAAAATTATATTTCCCAAACTTTTCTCTGGTCATTATAAAAAAGGTTAATGGAAAAATGAATTTCATACTATAATTAAATGAATAAGATTCGACTTAGGTGGGACTCGAATAGATAGGCAGACAGAAAGAAAGGATGACTTGCATGGATAAGAAGACTATTGTCGTTTTGTTTGGAGGGCAATCCTCAGAACATGAGGTATCATGTGTTTCAGCAGTAACGGTTATAAATCATATTGATCTTGATCATTATGATATTGTATTGGTAGGCATCACAAAAGATGGAAAGTGGTTACTTACAGAAAGTGTAGAAGACATCACAAGCGGAGTTTGGAGAAATGGGAAAAAGACCGCGATTCTTTCTCCAGATAGAAGTAAACCAAGCCTTTTGATTATGGAAGATAATAAAGTAGAATATCAAAAAGTAGATGTTGTATTCCCAGTATTACACGGATTATTCGGTGAAGATGGTACCGTCCAAGGATTGCTTGAACTAGCTGGGGTTCCATATGTGGGTTGTGGTGTTCTTGCAAGTGCAGTATCCATGGATAAATTATATACTAAGATTATTGTGGATAGCCTTGGTATACGTCAAGCGGCTTATGAGCCAGTGTATGCGAAGGAATTGGAGGAGATGAGTAAGGTAGTAGAGCGAGTAGAGAATCGTTTATCCTATCCAGTATTCATTAAACCATCCAATGCTGGTTCCTCTAAGGGGATTACAAAAGCTAAAACCCAAGATGAATTAATTGCTGGATTAAAAGAAGCTGCAGAGCATGACCGCAAGATATTAGTAGAGGAAACTATAGTGGGAAGAGAAATCGAGTGTGCAGTGCTTGGTGGTATGGAGGCGAAAGCATCAGGAGTTGGTGAGATTTTGGCAGCAGCAGAGTTTTACGACTATGATGCAAAGTATAACAATGCAGAATCTAAAACTATTATTTCACCAGAGCTACCAGAGGGTAAGGCACAGGAAGTCAGCGATGCAGCGGTAAAGATATTCCGTGCGGTTGATGGTTATTCCTTATCAAGAGTAGACTTCTTCTTAGAAAATGAAACCAATGAAATTGTATTTAATGAAATCAATACTCTTCCAGGATTTACATCAATCAGTATGTACCCTATGTTATGGGAAGCAAAAGGGATTGCTAAGCCACAACTAGTGGAAAAATTAATTCAAACAGCATTTACAAGAAATATGAAGTAAGCTGTATGGAGGGACAATATGTCAAATAAATCTGCAATTGGAGTTTTTGATTCTGGTATTGGTGGCCTTACGGTAACCAAGGAAATTATGAATCAATTACCTAAGGAACAAATTATATATTTTGGAGATACTGCTCGTTTACCATACGGTAGTAAGTCAAAGGCAACTATAACGATGTACTCCAGGCAAATCATTCGTTTTTTATTGTCGAAGGATGTTAAAGCAATTGTGATAGCATGTAATACAGCGAGTGCCTTAGCTCTTGAAACAGTGAGAAAAGAAATTGAGATACCAATCATCGGTGTTGTTAATCCGGGTGCCAAAGTAGCAGCTGAGACAACAAAGAATGGTAATATTGGTGTAATTGCTACCGAGGGTACGATACGAAGTGGTATTTATAATGAGTTTTTAGGAGAAATTCGTCCCGATCTTCGAGTGTTTGGTAAGGCTTGTCCTTTATTTGTACCTTTGGTGGAAGAAGGTTGGATTAATGATCCAATTACGAAGGAAGTTGTAAGTAGATATATACAAGAACTATTATATAAAGATATTGATACCTTAATTCTTGGTTGTACTCACTATCCTTTGCTTCGCAAGGTGATTCGTGAGGTAGTTGGTGATGAAATTGAATTAGTGAATCCAGCTTATGAAACCGCCAGAACCTTAAAGCAAGTATTAGCAGAGCAGAAATTGTTATCGGAAGAATCAAAGACACCAGAACATTCCTTTTTTGTCAGCGATGGTGCAGAAAAATTCCTTAACTTTGCAAATACCATACTACCATGTGAAATTATTGAAACGAAGGATGTTAACATAAAGACTTTTGAATAGAAATTGTATTGGAAAGGTAACCGAAAGAATGACAAAAGAGGTAATTGTATCGATTGCCGGCTTACAATATGAGACTGAACAAGAAGAAGCCATTGAAGTGATTAGTCTTGGTGAATACTATTTTCGCAATGGAAAACATTTTGTATTGTATGACGAATTGTTAGATCAGGAGAGTGCACCAGATAAAACGGTGCGATGTACGTTAAAGATTTCAAAAAATCAAGTAGAGTTAACTAAAAAAGGGGAGGCAGCTTCCCATATGGTATTCGAACTTGGAAAAAGTCATATGAATTATTATACGACTCCGTATGGTGATTTGATGATAGGTGTTACTACGAAATCAATTGATATTGTGGAAAATGAGAAAGAAATTATTGTTGAGTTGTTCTATGCATTGGATATTAATTATCAATATGTATCAGAATGTAATCTGAAAGTAAAGATTACCGAAAGAGAAAGATAGATATCGAAAAAGGCTGTTTAACATGTTAAATCAAGTTCCCTAGGAACTGATTTATGTTAAACAACCTTTTTTTATAAAAAACAAATTTTTATTGTTTATCTATCGTTTCATGATTTTTCTTATTCCTCTACGTTTTGATAAACATTTCATACAATTAGTTCTTTTTTGTTATTTTTGACTTCATTTTCTTAAAGAATTTTTGCTTAACCGGGCGTTGTTCTAAACCGCCACGGAGGCCTTTTACATCAAGAATGTAGATACCATTAATAACAGCCTTGATTTCTTTCTTTATTGGGATTAGGTCAAAAACCTTTTCTTCACACATTAAAGTTGCTACTTTAGGACCGATTTTTGCTTTTACAACCGGAACTTTTGAACGGCGAAGATACTTTGGTGTTTGGTCTAGTACAATCTGCGGGAACCCGGCATCTTTAATACGCATACGTTTTTTATCAATGACTAAGATTGAAAATGACTGCGCACCAGCACGAATATCTGCTTGAGATGCCTCCTGTTTCTTTTGCATCTTTCTTCCATATATAAGTAAAGCAACAAAGAGAACAACTAAGATTGCTAAAATGACTAACATTACAATTGTCCATGTTTGCATATGACTACCTCCTTTCGTTATGTAATATCACGAAACAGCCTTCTTTTCTTAGGTTGTACAAGAAAGCCATAGATATTATTTTAACATTAAACTATAAAAAAAGAAATAGAAAAATAATTTTTCAAGTAAGTTTTAATGTACTAACTTTTTATCCTCTTCTAACATAGTTTCGATAACATTACGAACATGGTTACCGATGAATTTACGTTCTTCTTTTGGTAAATCATTTGGATAAATTGGATTACCATAATGAATGATGACAGTTGCTTTTTTAACCCATGGAAATTGGCGTTCAAAAACTGAATCGGAGTTTGTGATTGCAACTGGGATGATGGCACAACCAGTTTTTTCAGCCATTTTAAAGCTTCCTTCTTTGAATGGTAACATTTCTTCTTCGCGATTTCTTGTGCCCTCTGGCATAATAAACATAGAGTAACCTTCTCTTATGTTTTCTACACCTGTTAAAATGGTTTTTAACCCCTCTCTCGGGTTTTCACGATCAAGAAATAGACAATTGAGGTTTTTCATCCACCAGCTCATAACTGGAACCTTTTCCATTTCTTTCTTTGCTACGAAGCCTGTTAGAGTAGGTAACGTAATGTAAGCTACGGCTATATCAGCTAAGCCTCGATGATTAGCAGTATACAAAACTGCTTCCTTAGAAGGAAGATTTTCACGACCTAAAACCTTGAATTTAGTAGCTGAGAAAATACATATGATACTGAAAAAAATCTTAGCTGCTGTTTGGGAAAATCTTATTTTGGCATGTTTATTAAATAGGCCAATAATGAGGGAAATCAAATAGAATGGCAGTGATATAATTAAGAAAATCGTAATCGCCAATACAACCAATACTGTTCTCATAGTAACCTCTATTCTGGTGCTTTAGCACCTTATAATAACGATTAATCTTTGGTTTTAGCAAAGATTGCTATACCAAAAATTATTGGTACTGTTACCAAAATATATTCAAATTAGTTGTTTTTTTTACTGATTTGATATACAATTGGAAGAACCATCGAGTATTATACCATAACCTAAGGAACAGTGTCAAAATGCTATAGAGATTTTATAAGTTATTAAGAAATCTAAATTTTACCTTGAAATTATGTAACATTCATATAGGAGTCTATAATCGCATATTTTAATTTGAGTATATAAGAGACTATTCATTCATTACAAGGAAAAGTTTGAGAAGTGTACGTTTTCTTGTATAGATACTCATTGACTATTTGTTTTGAGATGCTAGAAGAGAGAATCTTAGAAACAATTATCAATAACCGATAAAGATTACCCTAATTTAAAATGGAAAGTAAGCCATAGGCTGGCAGTACATTGAAAGGAGGTGATAATATGAGTCAAGAAGTACAATATGTTTGCTCCGTATGCCAATGGGTATATGATGGAGAAACTCCATTTGAAGAATTACCAGATGATTACGAATGCCCTATCTGTGGTCAGACAAAGGAAGTATTTGTACAAGAGTGATTTACATAGAGTAATCACTTATTAAAAAGGCCCTTGAAACTGTATATTAGCAGTTTTCAAGGACCTTTTTCAGTTTATTAAACCATTACAGTTCACTAAGCCCTTTTTAGTTTATTAAACCATTACAGTTCACTAAACCATTATCAGTTTATTATTCCATTATCCTATTAAGACAGAAATGCTTGTCGTAAGTTGGTATGTTAAAAAAGCTAGCAAGTAATATCTTAGGAAAATTGAAACTCAGAATCTACAATCTGTGCTGCATTAGGACAATCAATCGTTACGAGGGTTGTTGTACCATCTGCAGGAAGTGTAATTCCGTCATCGTCATAAAATTCATAAGAAGCTTCCTTTGTTAAGTAGCATAATAGAGTAAAGCTTTTACGGTCTAAGGTTGCTGTGTTCTCTGCTGTTTTTGCTAGTGGCAGAATATGATTTTCTTTCACAAACAAAGGAACTTCTGATAAGTCAACTTCGATATAATGATGACCTTTTGTGAGTACTTCCATACTAAAATCAGAGTCTTTTGTGAACTTTAGATATAGCATATCCTCTGGAAGATAGACATAGCGTCCCGTAGCATTTTGGGTATAAACTGGGGCTATCATTAGTCCATCACCTAACATTAATTGATCTTCGATATGTCGAACCAATGGATCATTTGGATAATCAAAAGCAAGTGGTCGAAAGAGCATTTCGTTCTTTTTCACAGACTTTACAAATTCACTATATAGGTATGGAATGAGACGATAGCGAATTCCAATTAGATGCTTAAATTCTTCTGTTGATTCAAATTCATAACATTCTTGATTTCTTGTGCCAATTGCAGAGTGATTTCTCATAAGAGGAGTAAAGATGCCAAAAGCTAGCCATCTTAGCATCAAGTCTCGGGTCACATCACTACCAAACCCACCTAAATCCGCACCACTATATAGGAAACCACACATATTTAGTGATGGCATCATCTTGATATTTAATAGAAGATGTGACCACCAAGATTGGTTATCTCCAGTCCAGATGCCACCATAGCGGTGCATACCGATATAAGAGGAACGAGAGAATAAAAGGATTCTCTTAGCATTATTTAAATTTTGGAATGCTTCACCTGCCGCACGTGTCATGTAATAACCATATAAATTATGGACTTTATCGTGGCGAACTTTCTTTCCTTCCACATCGTGATAGAATCTCTTGTAATCTTCTTCATTGTTTTGTAAGGAATCTATGAGATATCTTAAGTGGAAGAAATTCGAAAGGTCTAATTCATTGTTTTGCATTTTTTTAATTTGTTCAAATACATCATCTAACCCTTCTTTAGAATAAAAGATAGCTGGTTCATTCATATCATTCCAAAAACCATCAATTCCTTTATCAAGTAAAGTCCGATATTTATTGCCAAACCATTCTCTGGTATCTTTCTTAAAAAAATCAGGAAAATGAGTATCACCAGGCCAAACACCTGCAATGAAGTCAGTGCCATCTTCTCGTTTGCAAAAGTAATTATTTGCGACACCCTCTTCATAGATGGAATACCCATCTTCTATTTTTACACCAGCATCAATAATAGGAACTAGATGTAGGTTTCTTTCCTTCATTTCAGCAACAAACTCTGTAAAATTCGGAAATTTTTCTTCATCAATCGTAAAATCTTTATATTGTTCCATATAATCAATATCCATGTAGATGGCATCAAGTCCAATTCCATGCTTTTGATATTCATCGGCAACAGTCCTTAGATCACTCGCTGTCTTATATCCCCAACGAGATTGTTGATAACCAAATGCCCAAAGGGGAGGAAGATAGGATTCGCCAATCATTTCACGAAATTGTTTTACGATGTCATAAGAGCTTTTACCTGAGATAACATAAAGATAAAGATTTGCTTCTTCTGCTACGATGCGTAACTTCGAGTAAGAGGAATATCCAATATCAAAGGTAAGTTTCCCAGGATAATCAATAAAAAGACCAAAACATGTATTTCCATCAATGATTATGAAGTTATGTGCTCCATAAAGTGAGAATTTATTTTCTGTATGATTTGGATCATCAGTGCAATTGCTTATGTATTGATAACCCCGCTTATTAATTCCACGGTTTGCTTCACCAAGGCCGTAAACAATGTCATCTTTCGCCATATCATATTCCAGGGAAAAATTATGATCTGCTTTTATAGAAATAGGTAAAGAAAACTTATCGTTAGAGTCTTCTTTTGTAAAATTAGAAGAGGTAACAGTAGTTGAATTTAATTTCACTGGTACAGCTTCAGTTTCAAATGGAGTTCCAAAACAATATTTAGTAATCATCTGTGTCCTTTCTTTGTAACCTTTTTAATTATTCATGATAAGAAAAGTTCGCGAAGCGAGCTTTTACTTGTTAAAAGTAATGTTTGAGTATTCTTTAAATACTTTTAGTACTTTTAAGAACTGTTAAAGTGCTATTTAAGTACTATTTATAGATTATTATAACATAGTTGGAGAAAATAGCATATGAGAGAAAATTAGGAATCTTTAATCAAGGTAATTTAAAGTGTAACTGCATGCTATGGAAAGTATTACTTTAATGAAGTTCCTGCTCATTAAAATGCTGTCTGATAGAATCAGAAGAAGTTGATTTCCTGAAAATTTTTATTCGTTAGGTGAATTTTTATCGAGAGTTTTATTATGATCAAAAAGATGTTTTTTAATATGACATATGTTGTCATATTTCTGTATCTATAATATAACTATAAAACTAAGGTATCGTGCTTCATAGGTTTTATAAAAGTTTCATGAGTAAAGAATAGTAGATTAAAAAAGGAGGCTTATATGGAAGGAAAGGTATGTCAATCATGTGCTATGCCACTTACAAAGGAAGAGGAGTTCGCAACAAATGCGAATGGCAGTAAGAATGAGGAGTATTGTATTTACTGCTATAAAGATGGAAATTTTGTATCAAATCAATCAATGGAAGAAATGGTAGAGTTTTGTATTCCCTTTGTCTATAAAGAAGGAGAGGGGAAAACAGTCGATGAAGTGAGAAAAGATATGCTCACTTATTATAAGACACTGAAACGTTGGAGTGAATAGTCTTCATTAATCGCTAAAAAAGAGATGAGACCTTAATAAAATGGTAAATATCCTTGATAAGGGGACCAC
This sequence comes from Lachnoclostridium sp., assembly GCF_031997925.1. Classification (NCBI taxonomy): domain Bacteria; kingdom Bacillati; phylum Bacillota; class Clostridia; order Lachnospirales; family Lachnospiraceae; genus Lachnoclostridium; species Lachnoclostridium sp. The sequence continues at coordinate 41,849 of NZ_DAMADT010000003.1, forward strand.
TTTATATAGGAATCATCTCTTTTAAAATTTTTATTATGCCAAGCCACTTAGTTTACCTATGTGATAAGTTATTCATAAAGAAAACGATATAACTCTTCGATATTCTTGTCCCAATCGAGTACCAATGGATAAGTAACACCTTGATATGATTTTGGATCATTAAACATACCATCTACAGGAATTCTTAGGGTATCAATGGTATTGATACGATTCTCAATTACAGTACTGATAATAGTTTCAATTTGGTCTTTTGTAATATTGGTTGTAACATCACCCATCCATTTATTTGCCTGTCTTGCTGTTTTGAAAATATTCTGAGATTTTACTTTATCAAAGATAGCGTTCATTGCTCTTCTATGACGAACAGTACGACCATAGTCGTTGTTTGCTCCTCCTAGTGTTTTAACTTTACGAACACGGCAATAGCCAAGTAATTGGTTACCATTTAATGTATTTACTCCAGCTTTTACAGTACGATATTCAGGATTTGAGATATAATTCGTGCGCCTTAAATACTTTGCTTCCTCTTTACCGAGTTCAATCGTTACACCGCCAATGCTATCCACAATTTGCTCAAACGATTCAAAGTTTACGGAGGCATATGCATCGATATGAATTTTATAATTTTCTTCAATCGTTTTTACTAATAGCTCTACTCCGCCTTTCGCGTAGGCAGCATTTAACTTAGTGGACTTCCACCCAGGAATTGAGACGTAGGTATCTCTCATGAGAGATACTAATTTGACTGTTTTTTGGTTTGAGTTAATCGAAGCGATCATCATACTGTCTGTGTTCTTAGCTCCTCCGATTTCTTCAATACCATACAAGAGTATATTGAGTACGCCATCTTCCTGACGTCCAACAATTACATTATTATTTTGATTCATAGCCTCTGTTGCCTCATCATCATGATCAAGAGCGCCGTAAACATAGCTACTTGCCATATGATAGAGAAGCCCTCTACCAAATCGGGTACCAAAAATCAATAAAAAGAGTGAGCCTACGATAATAAAGGCAGCGAGACATCTTTTTAATACCTTATTTGTTTTTTTCTTCTTTTTAAGTTTCGAGCGCTTATTAAAAGAAACAGGTTGCTGTTTTTGCATTTTGTCTTCTGACTGCTCGTCCCAAATGTTTTCTATCGGATCGTATGAGGTTTTCTTATTGTTCATCTTATGAAATCCTTTCTTAATGATAGGTAATTATCGTTATAACGTTCGTTTGTGGCAAAACTATGTTTAAGTTATGAATTAGTTGTAACATATCCAAAAAGTATTATTACATTATAACATATATCTTAAAAATATTGACACGAAAAGCAGAGCGCAGTGGCAATGAGGTTATGACAAGTAGCGTAAGCGGATTGCGAATATCCGCTTTTAAATATCATAACATATACAAATACAAAGAGAAGTAGGTTATTTTAAGGGAATTATAACTCCATAAAATAGCTACTTCTCTCTGTATTTCGGTCACAATAAAGTAAAGCGGATTCCGAGTATCCGATTTTACTTCATGGCAAGTGATTAACTTGCTTAATTCATCTTGTTTTAGTTATCTTAAGAAATCATACTGTGACATGTAAAGGTCATAGTATTTACCTTTCAGATCCATCAATTCCTCATGGTTACCAAGTTCTACAATCTGACCACCATCGACATACATAATCTTGTCTGAGTTTTTAATGGTGGAGAGACGGTGAGCAATGATAAAGGAGGTTCTACCTGACAATAGTTTTGCCAATCCTTCTTGTAATAGTATCTCAGTTTCTGTATCAATACTGGAGGTTGCTTCATCTAAGATCAGTATCTTTGGATCTGCAAGTAAGGCACGAGCAAAGGAAATTAATTGTCGTTGACCGGCGGATAGGCGGGAACCTCGCTCATTTACCTCGGTTTCATAACCATTCTCTAATCCCATGATAAAGTCATGGGCGCAAACAGTTTTAGCAGCTGCAACAACCTCTTCGTTCGTAGCCTCCATATTACCATAACGGATATTATCCATAATAGTACCGGAGAAGATAAAGCTATCTTGAAGCATAACACCCATTTGCTTTCTTAAGGATTTGATGGTTACGCTGTTAATATCTATTCCATCGATTCGTAGTTCTCCAGAATCAAGATTATAAAAGCGACTGATTAAGTTAATAATGGTGGACTTTCCAGCTCCGGTAGGACCAACAATTGCATAGGTTTCCCCTGGTTTTACATGAAAACTAACACCATTTAAAATAGGAACGCCATCTTCGTAGCTAAAAGTTACATCCCTAAATTCTACATCACCGACAATTGGTGGCATTTCAGTTGCACCTTCATTATCTTTTACCGTAACCTCCTCATCAATCGTCTCGAAGATACGTTCAAGATATGACATAGCGGTTAATAAAGAGTTATAAAAACTTGCTAAGGTGTTAATCGGAGCCCAGAACCTACCTATATAAGAGGTAAATGCAATCAGTACACCAGTCGTGATTCCTGCAACACCGTTTGTAATCCAGCTAACGCCCAGAACATAGATTGCTGCGGTGGTAAGGGTTGAGATATTATCTATAGCTGGCCAAAGCATAAAGTTATAACGAACAGCATTCATCCAAGAAGCGCTATAACCTTTGCTAAGATTATTGAATATCTGAATATTTTCACGTTCTCTTACGAAACTTTGAGTTACGCGGATACCATTAATACTTTCAGCAATATAGGCATTTAAGTTTGAAGATTTGTTACTTTGGATCTGCCAAGCAACACGTTGTTTGGTTTTAATAAAAAAGATTAAAGCCATTAATACTGGAAGACCTATCATGCATATTCCGGTAAGCCTTACGTCAATCGATAACATAAACCCAACGATAAAGAATAGGCTGAACAGATCGGTAATCGTATTGACAATACCGTTACTTAAAAGATCACTTAAACTATTTACATAGTTAACAACACGTACCTGAATCTTTCCATGCGGACGATCATCGTAATAGGAAAATGGTAGCTCCTGCAGATGAGTAAAGATATCAGAACGAATTTGATGAATGATGTTTTGACCAAGCTTCGCTGTAATATTTACCTTAAGTCTAAGATTAATCATATTTATAATATTAATCATTAATAATAAGAAGCAAACACCAACGATTCCAGCGACATTTTTATTAGGAATAAAATTATCAATTATCTGCATGAAGAAAAGTGGTACTAACATTCCAAGAGCACTGGAGGTCATCATTAATAAAATGGTAATTACCATATCCTTACGGTATGGCGATATATAAGACCCAAGTCTTTTTAAGTGTTTTATATTAAACTCAGAATCTAAGGATTCATCAATGTCATATTTATTTCTTGCCATGATTAGTGCCCCCTTTCGGTGAGTTTATCGAATCGAAATCACCATATTGATGATGAAATACAGTATAATAATAACCCTTTTTTGCTACTAATTCATCGTGAGTTCCTGCTTCTTTTATGGTACCTTCATCAATTACTAAAATCAGATCGGCATCCTTAATGGAGGAGATTCGATGAGCAATATAAAATACCGTGTGGCGATTCTGAATCGAATGCAGAGCTTCTTGAATCACGGATTCTGTTTCCATATCTACTGCAGAAGTCGTATCATCAAGAATAATAATTGCAGGGTCTTTTAAGATTGCTCTAGCAAGTGAGATACGTTGCTTTTGGCCACCGGATAATCCGACACCACGTTCACCAACAATCGTGTCATAACCTTCTGGCATCTGCTTTATAAAATCATCTGCATTCGCAAGTTTGGCAGCACGCTCCACCTCTTCAAAAGAGCAATTTGGTTTTCCGTATGCGATATTACCTTCAATTGTATCGGAGAATAAGAATACATCCTGCATAGCCATACCGATGTTGCCACGCAAGCTATAAAGTTCATAATCCTTAACATTAACGCCATCCACTGTGATTTCGCCAGAAGAAACGTCATAAAAACGGCACAAAAGATTCATAAGTGTTGATTTTCCGGAACCGGTAGCTCCGATAATACCAACCGTTTGACCTGATTTTACATGAAAATTAATGTTCTTTAAAATTACGTCATCTTCACTTTTATAATAAACGTGTGAGAACTTAATTTCACCTTGTAACCTATCAATTTTATGAGGTTTTTCTGGATCTGAAACGTCCGGATCTTTATTAATTGTATAATAAATACGTTCCACGGAAGTAACAAAGCGCTGAAAATCGTTTGCAAGCCAACCAGCCATTCGTAGAGGGTTATTAATCATCCATAGATAACCACTCACCGTAATTAATTGACCTACAGTGATGGTTTCTTTGATTGCCATAATACCACCAATGAGATAAAGTACGAATAAAGAAAAATTTGCAAAGAATTCAAAAAATGGAATGTACTTACGCCATTGTGCTGTTGCATTTAATTCTGCCTCGCGATAGCCATCGTTTTCTTTCATGAATTTTTCGATTTCATAATCTTCTTTGGCAAATGCCTTTACTACACGATTACCACTGATATTTTCCTGAACCGCAGTATTTAAGCTGGAAAAATGTTTTCTTATGTTGTGAAACGCTGGTTTAATTGCTTTTAACTGTTTCCTTGTGGTATAGGCTGTTAATGGTACGATGGCTATTAAGCATAACGCTAAACGGTAATCTACCGTAAAAATCATAGTCATAGCAAATAAAAATAACAAGGAGTTCTCGTAGATGGAGTAGGTAACATAGGCCACGAAATGACGAATGGCATCCATATCTCCAGTTTGTCTGGACATTAATTCACCAGTACGGTTCTTGTTGTAGAAATTAAAATCCTGCTGTAAGAAACGACGGTATACATAATCTCTCATAGAAAATAGCATGCGTTGTGAGGTGGTTTCAAATAGAAAGAGATAACAGTACTTCATGATGGAGCGGATAACCGTAGTTCCAATTAAGATAATTACCAACTTCCACAGAAGTTCGTACTCGCCTTCCTTAATCACTCGGTCAACAATAAGACCGGATACATAAGGGTTTACAATAAACATGGCGGTTGATACGGTTACCATAAGAAATGCGATGATAAGCCGCAGTCGATACTTTTTTAGAAATGAGAAAAACCATTTCATTGGTGTCATGGATAAGTCCTCCTAAGTAATTAAAGCTTTTGTTGTGTACTTTCATTATAGTTACATGAAAATAAAATGAAATGTATAATTTTATGGTTTTCATGTACATTATTCACGCTACGGTTATACACGTAACCACACATTGGTACTTTAGCACATTAAATTGCATTTGTAAACGGACATTATGGTAATATTTACTTGTTTTCTTGACTATATTACATAATTGTGATAAAATGTAATTTCCTGCATGAATACATGTGTGAGTGCACAGATGCAGAAAAAATTTCATACCACGGAATTTTCTTGGCAAAATCCAAGAAAAGTCAGCCGCTTGGCAAGATATTTTATAATATTACTACCAGGAGGAACAAATATGATTGAAGTGGAACACATTTCTAAAACCTTTCGAGTGAGCAGAAGAAATTCTGGATTCAAAGAAGCAACAAAAGCGTTGTTTCACCGTGAATACGAAGAATTGAAGGCGCTCGATGACATCTCTTTTACGATAGCTGACGGTGAAATGGTTGGCTATATCGGTCCCAATGGTGCAGGGAAAAGCAGCACCATCAAAATTTTAAGTGGAATCTTATATCCGGATTCCGGTACCTGTTTCGTAAATGGAAGAATACCTTGGAAAGAACGAAAGGCTCATGTGAAAGACATCGGAGTCGTATTTGGGCAACGCTCACAGTTATGGTGGGATGTCCCTGTCATTGATTCTTTTGAACTTTTAAAGGATATTTACGATATTCCTTTGACTACTTACCGGAATAATTTAGAGGAACTGATTACGCTTCTTAATTTATCTCAAATTATGAAAACCCCAACAAGACAATTATCGCTAGGACAGCGTATGCGCTGTGAGATAGCGGCCTCTCTTCTCCATGAGCCAAAGATATTATTCTTGGATGAGCCAACGATAGGACTGGATGCAATATCAAAGCTTGCAGTGCGTGATTTTATTCGGAAACGAAATGAAACGCATAAAACGACGGTCATCCTGACGACACATGATATGCAAGATATCGAAGCTTTGTCGAAACGAATTATCCTGATTGGTAAAGGAAAACTCTTGATGGATGGAACGCTTGACGAATTAAAGGCTGTAAAAGCAGAGGATTCGATCGACAAAGTAATTGCTTCGATGTATCGGAAATATGACATCGCATAATCAAAGAATAAACACATAACGAATAAAAGAGTGGAGGAAGATATGAAAAAATATGTTTCTTTTTTTCGCATGCGGTTTTCTACGGGTTTGCAATATCGTCAGGCAGCCATTGCGGGAATGTCAACCCAGTTTGTATGGGGAGCTATGGAAATTTTACTATTTAAAGCGTTTTATGAGGCGGATCCGTCCGCTTTTCCAATGGAGTTTTCGGCACTTACTTCTTACATCTGGCTACAGCAGGCGTTTTTAGCGCTTTATATGATGTGGTTTTTAGAGCGGGAAATATTCGATTCGATTACGAGTGGAGGCATTGCATATGAATTATGCAGACCGCTTGATTTATACTCGATGTGGTTTGCTAGGAATATTGCAAATCGTCTATCAAAAGCAGTACTTCGATGTATTCCGATATTGCTTCTTGCAGCGTGCTTACCAAAACCATATGGCATGAAGCCCCCAAGAAGTTTCATTATATTTATATTATTTTTAATTTCTATGGGTCTTGCGCTGGTTGTTACAGTAGCATTTAGTATGATTTTATACATCCTATGTTTTTATACGATTTCCCCGCTTGGAATACGTATGGTTGCGTTTTCTTTGGTGGAATTCTTCTCAGGATCAGTCGTTCCATTACCTTTTTTACCAGATGGAATAAGACAAGTGTGTGAGGTGTTACCATTTGCCTCGATGCAAAATGTACCATTTCGAGTTTATAGCGGTGATCTTTCTGGAACAGATGGATATGGTGCAATCTCATTACAACTTTTCTGGGCATTTGCTTTGATAACTTTTGGTAAATGGTTATTAAAAAAAGCGCAGAATAGAGTGGTTGTACAAGGAGGGTAGTGTGAAGAGAAGTTCTAAGGCGCCAAAAGACGCCGCCTAAGAACTTCTAAAACTTCACACGGGAAGAATGAACATGAAATCCATTGGAATTTCATGTTCATTCTTCCGGATGTGTGGCTTACCATGTGTAATTCTTGGCGTAAACCTTCGGTTATGCCAAGAATGAGAAAGCATATTGGAGTATGAAAAAACAAGGTTTTTCACTTTGTAACTTGCTTTGCAATTCACTGTGTAGACATTATGCCAGTAGCCCAATATTTGTGGGCTATGAAAGATATGGTTATCAGTATGAGGATAGGAGGTAGAAAGGATGAATTTATATAAAAAATATTTTGGTATACATTTTCGTAGTGCGATGCAATATAAAGTATCGTTTTTATTAACTACGATTGGGCAGTTTTTAGTATCATTTAATATATTTTTGGGTATATATTTTTTATTTGCGAGATTTTCATCTGTAAAAGGATATACTTATCAAGAGGTCATGCTTTGTTTTGCTGTAAATATTATGGCTTATTCTTTAGCTGAGATGTTTGCAAGAGGCTTCGATACGTTTCCTTCGATTATAAATAATGGGGAATTTGATCGTATTTTAGTTCGACCGAAAGGAATTCTTTTACAGGTGTTATGCAGCAAAATAGAATTTACGAGAATTGGTCGTATGATTCAGGCTGTCGTAATGTTTGTTTACGGCGTTAAAACAAGCGGGATTACATGGAGTGCTGATAAGATAATCACAGTATGCTTTATGGTAATTGGAGGAACTGCACTTTATAGTGCACTATTTCTTCTGTATGCAGCGGTAAGTTTCTTTACAATAGAAGGAATTGAAGTGATGAATATTGTCACGGATGGTGCAAGAGAATATGGTAAGTACCCATTTGACACGTATGGAAAAACAGTATTAAAAATAGTAACATATCTTGTTCCATTTGCATTATTTCAGTACTATCCTTTTCTCTATTTATTAGGTAGAAACACAGATCCAGTGCTTATTATCCTACCTCTTGCTTCTGCATTTTTTTACTTGCCTTGCTATCTTTTTTTTCATATTGGATTAAAACATTATAAATCGACAGGATCTTAAGGAAACTACGGACTTGTGGCTGTAGCTTATGTATAAAAAGCACCTCTTAGGACAAAATATACTTGAGGCATACGAAATGCTTATCATATTCTAACCTAGAAAGGTAGGGGTGCAAACAGTGAAAAAACAAAAGTTAAGCGAAATGGCCAAAAAGAAAGTAGTGTATGCAACATTATTGGTGGGAGTATTTGTTGTTGTCGCAGTTGCCCTAGTAACCATGACAGCAAAAACAGGAGGACAAAAGGATAATAATTTGATAGGTCTTGATGATCCTGAAAATCAAATAGCTGACATCGATAAGAACAATGCAAGTATAATTGATGGCACATATGCAGTAGATCAAGAAGATGATGAGAAAAACCCTTCTGATGTTGCAACACAGCCAGATGATGGTAGGACAGTTCAGGACACAGCAGATAATACGGTAGAAGAAACGACCCAGAAGGATAATACAGCACAGATTTCAACAACTCCTTCGGATACCACAAAGAAGGATACCCCAGTTGATACAAAACCGGTAATGCAAAACACAGCAGAAAACTTAAAGTTTGACAAAGCACAAGGTTTAGAAATACCGTTAGTAGGAAATGTTATTCTTCCATATAGTGTTGATAAAATGGTATTCCATGCAACCTTAAAACAATACAAGACAAATCCTGCAGTCCTTATTCAGGGACAAATAGGAGCTCCGATTAAGGCAGCAGCAAAAGGTATTGTTACTAGAATCGTAGATGAGCCATACACAGGAGTTACAATTACTATGGATATCGGAAGCGGATATAAGCTTGTCTATGGTCAATTGGAAAAAAATGAGCACCTAAAGGTTGGAGATGTAGTGGATGCTGGAAAAGAATTTGCAAAGCTTGCAAAGGTAAGTAAATTCTATTCTGTAGAAGGTGAAAACTTATACTTCCAAGTATTAGAGGGAGATAGCAGTTTAGACCCTATGACCTTATTTAAAGAAGAATAAGAAAGTAGCGAGTCCTGTTTGTAAATCGTTGAGTAAAGAAATCAGTCTGTGAGAAAAGTAAGTTCTAGTGAAATCGAACACTTGATTGGATAGTGTAAAAAAATCTATCCAACCAAGTGTTTTTTAAATTAAAGCAATAATTTCTCGACTTTTGCATATAATAAGTTATGGAAGGTGGTAAACAAGTGGTACATATCTAAAAAAATTAGCAACCGAACTCTTCCTACGTTCTTTTTCATGCGACAGAATAACAGCAAAAGGGTTATTGTAGTCAAGATGCTGTGGATGTCAGTAGATTCCGATCTATTGGATATGCTTGGAGGTCCCCCCTCCCGGATTACCACTTATTAAAAAACCACTATGTTCGGTTGCTTGACATAGATCAAAGGGTGCTGCCCACACAATCGGTTACGACAGGTTGTTTGGGCAGCACCCTTAATTATTACACGGAAATAGGCTTGCCAATTCATATTGTTTATGACAAAAATGTGTTGTTTCTTATTCGGTAAATATAATAAAAAAATTAAGTGTGAAATAAAGAGCATTTCACACTTTTTAATCATGATAAGAATACTTTAAGAAGCTGTTGCTTTTACTGCCTATGGCACATGTAATGGTTGTTAGTATAAGTAATCTATACTAAGTAATACATCAAGATATAATGACAAAGTGTACCTCCAATGCAAAATAGATGGAATATTTCATGTGAACCAAAATTTTTATGACGTCCATTGAAAATTGGAAGCTTTAATGCATAGATTACTCCGCCTATAGTGTAGATAATTCCACCAGCTAGAAGCCACAAGAAAGCAGGTCTTGAAAGAGAGTTTATTAATTGTGTGAAGGAGAAGATGCAGCTCCATCCCATTGCAATATAAATAGTTGAACTTACCCACTTTGGACAGTGAATAAAGAAAAGTGCTTGGAATATTCCAAGGAGTGCAAGAGCCCAAATGATGATAAAAAGAACAAGACCTGTTTTATTTCCCAGAGCGATTAAGCAGATAGGGGAATAGGAACCGGCAATTAAAACATAAATCATCATATGATCTATTTTCCTTAATTTTATATTAATCTCTGGGGAGATATCGAAGGAGTGGTATATCGTGCTTGCACTATATAATGAGACAACTCCAAGTAGGAATAATATCATGGACAATAACGGAATATAGCCCGGCATATGATATGCTTTTAGTAAAAGCGGAGGCGTGGCAATTAATGCAATAATAGTAAAGATAAGGTGCGAAATAGCACTTCCTGGATCTTTAAATTTGAATTTGGCTGTAGCTTGTCTTTTCATGTCCATAGTAGAATCAACCTTCTTTCTTTTTATTCTGGTAAATTGTTTTTTAACTTAAGAATACCAATGTTATCCATGGTAATAAGTAACCTATATAATAGCAACTGATAATATTATATGTAGTAATCAATACTATATACTATGTATGATAATACTACATTGAAAAAGAAATAGCAATACATTTTTTTCATTCCCTTTCATTACTTAGAGAAAGAAGATGTAGCCTTGCTGATGGAACTTTCGTATGCTATAATAGTTTTAAATTTTTACAATACAGTTATGTGCGGAATAAGGAGGAGCAGGGGTGATTAGTGATGGATTTAAAAGTTGGTGATGGTATTAAAATGAAAAAACCACATCCATGCGGAAGTAATGAATGGGAGATTCTTCGAGTTGGGATCGATTTTCGTTTGAAATGCAAAGGTTGTGGGCATCAAGTAATGCTTCCAAGAAAACAGGTAGAGAAGGGAATACGCCAGGTAATACCTGGAGAAAAATAATAATAGATAAATAATAATAGATAAATAATAATAGAAAAAAAATAATAGAAAAATAGTAATAGATAAATAATAATAGAAAAATAGGATTGTAATAAAAATAGGATTGTAATAAAAATAGGATTGTAATAAAAATAGGATTGTAATAAAA
>NZ_DAMADT010000003.1:53053-147930 GCF_031997925.1 Lachnoclostridium sp.
AAGGATTGTAATAAAAATAGAATTGTAATAAAACAGAACCGTAATAAAAACAGAATCGCAATAGAAATAGAATCGTGATAAAAGCAGAATTGATAAAAATAGAATCGTATATATAGAAAAAAGCATAAGGATACTATCAGATATAACAATTTTATAGAAAGAATATTGCATGTAAAAAGCATGGTATTAAGTCCAAAAGATTTAGTACCATGTTTTTTTTATTCACAGAAAAAACACAATATTTTCCACATTTCTTCACAATAAGTTGTTACCATTTACCTGTATCACTAGAATAATGGGGCGGTAAAATTAGGGAGTTTCATGGATTGGATTAAAAGGAGGAGAAGAAGTTGATTGAAGTAAAAGGTTTGGTGAAGAAGTATGGAAATCATTTGGCTGTTGATCACCTTAGCTTTACAGTAGAACGCGGACAGATATTGGGATTTTTAGGCCCAAACGGAGCTGGTAAGTCTACAACCATGAACATGATTACAGGCTACATATCAGCCACAGAAGGAACGGTAATTATTAATGGGCACGATATGTATGAAGAACCGGAAGTAGCGAAAAAAAGTATTGGCTATCTACCAGAACAACCGCCAGTCTATCCCGATATGACTGTTCGAGAATATCTGGAATTTGTAGCAGAACTTAAGAAAGTACCAAAGTCGCAGAGAAAGGCAATGCTTGAAGAAATTATAGTAGGCGTAAGGCTTAAGGAGGTTGAGTTTCGCTTAATTAAACACCTTTCCAAAGGTTATCGCCAAAGAGTCGGTTTTGCACAAGCAATCATTGGTTATCCAGAAGTAATTATCTTAGATGAACCTACGGTAGGTTTAGACCCTATGCAGATTATTGAAGTTCGTGACTTGATTCGTGATCTTGCCAAACAACATACAATTATATTAAGTTCTCACATCCTTTCAGAGATTAGTGCGATTTGTGATACGATTATGATTATAAATCATGGTAAGCTTGTAGTAAGTGATACACCAGAGATGTTAGCAAAGCATCAGAAAGGTACGAATAATTTATCACTTTCTATAAAGGGTGATAAAAGTACTGTAATAGAGGCTCTTAACTCCTTAGATGGAATTGAGAAATTGGAAGTGAAGGAAAATGAAGAAACACATCTAATCGAGGTATCCATTGGGCAAAGTCTTGACATGGATATTCGTGAGGAGGTCTTTTATGCCCTTGCAAAACAGAAGTGCCCAATTTTTGAAATGCATACAACATCGGTAACTCTTGAAGATATCTTCCTGGAGTTAACAAAAGGTGAAGAGAATAATCTAGAGGAAGAAAAAAAGCAAGAAAAAGATCAGGAAAAAGATCAAGAAAATATACTAGATCAAGAAAATATACTAGAGCTAGAAAATATACTAGATCAAGAAAATGGCTTAGGAAAAGAGAATGGAGAGGAGGATATCAACGATGATAGCAATTTATAAAAAAGAGCTTAGAGCTTATTTTAATTCCATTATCGGCTATTTATTTATTTCATTCTTTCTATTCTTCATCGGACTTTATTTTTATATAAATAATGTTTATTCCGGATATGCAAATTTCTCGTATTCTCTTTATGGGATACGTTTTTTCTTTACACTTTTAATTCCGATGATTACGATGCGAATTATGGCAGAAGAAAATCGCCAGAAAACAGATCAACTTTTATTAACTTCACCAGTTTCCATAGAGAGAATTATATTTGGAAAATATGCTGCAGTTTTAACAATTTTTGCAATTGTAATGGTGATCTCAGGTGTTTATCCACTCGTACTTAGTAAGTATGGGGATGTAAATTTAGTTTCCTCCTATGTGGCAATACTTGCTTTCTTTTTTCTGGGTGCGGCTTACCTAGCCATCGGATTGTTTATCTCAGCGATGACGGAAAGTCAGGCACTTGCAGCGATTATTACCTTCGCGGTGGTATTGATAACAACGCTTAGCTCTACACTTGGGCAAGTACTTCCAACCGATAATTTTACAGCAGTAAAGGTTTTTCTGCTTCTTGTTTTACTACTTGCAATCATCACGTATGTCCTTATGCATAACATAACTTTTACAATCTTGGTTGGGTTATTAGGAGCCGGGGGTGTTATCGGATTATATCTAATAAAACCAAGTATTTATGATGGCTCCGTGGTAAAATTCTTTGACTGGTTAACGATTAGCACAAGATTCGATAGTTTTGTGTTCGAAGTTTTTGATCTATCCTCCATAGTCTATTATCTAAGTATAATAGGAATCTTTGTATTCTTAACGATTCAAGTGATAAAAAAGAGAAGATGGAGTTAGGAGGGGGAAAACGTCATGAGTGAGAAAAGAGAACATAACTTAGGTAAAAAAATCAAATCCTCCTTTCAGAGTCGTAAGTTTAAGGGAGGAGCCTATGCAACAATAATTTCTTCGGTTGTAATCGTCATTGTATTGCTAATTAATTTATTTGTTCAGGAGCTTGGTATAAAAAAGGATTTAACCGAGGATGACAAGTATTCTCTAACCGAAGAGACAAAAGATTTCATTAAGAATATCAATCATAATATTACGATTTATTATCTAGTAGAAAGCGGTGGTGAGATCGATGAGTTTAAACGTATCGTCGATAATTATGACAATCTAAATAGTAAGGTATCAGTAAAATATAAAGACCCAGTTCAATATCCGAAATTTGCTTCTCAGTATGTGGAGGATGAAATTGGTGCACAGAGCTTTCTTGTTGTAAATGAAGATACCAATGTAGCAAAATATATTCCCTATCAGAACTTATTTGATTATGAAATTAACAGTTCTACCTACCAATACGATGTGACAGGGTTAAAGGTGGAAGAGCAGATTGATGCTGCAATTTCATTTGTAACGAATGAAGATTTACCAACAGTTTATACTCTGACTGGGCATGGGGAGGCTTCCGTAACTTCGTATTTATCTGGTTTGTATAAGGACAATAATATTACAGCAACAGAATTCAGTTCTTTAACGGCACAGTCTGTTCCGGAAGATTGTGATGTTTTGCTCATCAATATGCCACAATACGATTTGACAGAAGAAGAGACAGCCTTTCTTAAGGACTACTTAGCCAAAGGTGGCGATGCAATCTTCTTCGTTGATTATGTCACTAATTCTCTGCCTAATGTAGTAAGTCTTTTAAATTATTACGGGGTAGATGTTGTAGATGGTCTTGTCGTTGAAGGAGATTCTCAGTATACGATAAGTAGTAGATATCCGACACTCTTAGTACCAAAAATCTCAAGTCATGAGTTTGTTAAAAATATTAAGGATAAAAAATACATTGTAGTACCGGTAGGAAGCGGACTTGCAATACGTAATGATTTAAGAGATACGATAGAAACCAATACCATCTTAAAGACGTCTGACAAAGCATACTCTAAGATTAACGTAAACTCCACCGTAGCGGAAAAAGAGGAAAATGATATTCCAGGTCCATTTATTCTCGGGCTTGAAGTAAAAGAGGCAGTTGGAGAGAAAGAAACAAGAATCGCTGTTTATACCGGTAAAGCATTCCTAGAGGATCAATATTTAAAAACCACCAGCTTTGGTAATGCTGACTTAATCATTAACACAATTAATGCGATGTCGGGTCAGGAAAATGCACTATCGATTCGTTCCACCAGCCTAGATGAGCCAATGGTATCTATGAATACAGCGCAAAAGGATAGAATCGGTCTTGTCACTGTTGTATTACTTCCATTGTTCTTCCTTGCAACTGGCATCACGGTTGTAGTTCGCAGGAGGAGAAAATAGTGCCTATGAATAAGAAAAAGAAGAAAAATACGATTACAATCATTCTTTTACTTTTAGTCCTAATACTCTCAGGGATAGGCTACGGGATGCTAAAGTCGCACAATAATAGAGTTGAAAGAGAAAAAGCGGAGAAAGAAGCTGAAGATAATTCAGTAATGTTGAATGATTTCGAGGCAGATAGTATTGTCAATCTAACTGTGACTTCGAAGGATGAAAACTTTGCCTTTGTAAAAGAAGGGGATACTTGGATATTACAAGGAGAAGAGGATTATCCTCTTAGTCAGTCAAAACTCACCTCAATGGCAGCAGGAATCGCAAAATTATCAGCAACACGCATGGTGGTAGAAAATCCAGAAGATTTATCCGAATATGGCCTTAATCAACCAAGTATCTTGATAAAAGCAGTAACGACTGAAGGCAAGGAATATTCGTTACAAATCGGGGATAAACTCCCAACAGACACTGATTATTTTGGAACAACATCAGATGATACCGTATACGTAATACCTATGGCCACTAGAACAAAATATGCAGTTACTAAGGAAGAGCTGTTTGATGTGGAAAGTTCTCCATCGATTACCGCAGACAATATTCGAGAAGTTAAGGTAACAAGTCAATCATATGGTGATTTTCATATGGAATACGATGAAAATAATCCTACTGATTATAGTGGAATGGGGACTTATCCTTGGTTTATGAAAGATGGTTATGTAAATCCAATCAATATGGATAATACAATGACAAGTGAAATACTTTCTAACTATACCGTATTTTCTTTTAGTAAAGGAATTGATTATAAGGCAGAGAATCAGAAAAAGTATGGTCTTACGAACCCTAGGGCAAAGGTTTTTGTACGATACTTATCTACAGAAGGGGAGGAGAAGACCTACACACTCCTAATAGGAGACACCGATTCTGATGGGAACTACTATGTTTCACCAGAGGGATCGAACCGAACTTATCTAATGCCAAAGGATGCGGTAGAAAAGAAAATTATAATAGAAGATAAGGACAGTCTTCTAAGCAAATTTACTCATATGATTAATATATCAAATGTTGAGAAGGTGTTATTATCTGCATCCGGAGAGAATAAAGTTTATGAAATTAAGCGGACGGATAATACGGATTCGGATGGTAAAACTACCACTACAGAAACCTTCTTTGTTGATGGAGAAGAGGCAGACGAAACCGAGTTTCGATCCATCTATCAGCAAATGATTGGTCTTAAGATGGCAGAGCCATTAAAAGAGGCTGTGACGGTAGCAGGAGATTCAGTAGTAACGCTAACCCTTGTAAAGACAGATGGTAAGGAATTGATTGTAGAGTATCATCCATATAATGCCGAACGTTATACGGTAACCGTGGATGGAAAAACTAGTGTACTAGCTGATAAGGCAGAGATAGATGATTTTGTTAAAACAATTCTAAGTAAGTAACATACCTTACTACTTTAGAAATAGGTGCTTCTTAGGCTTTGACTTTTTTCGTGCAACCTTATATCTCTAGTTGTCTACGTGCTTTTCCTTATACTATATCTGCCTACAACTACTGGGTGCCCCTTGGTTGTGGGCAGTTTGTATAGAAAAACAAGATATTTTCTATCATGTTTTTTAAAGTTTCCTATAAATTGTGGCTTGCACAAGCATTTCTATTATGCTATAATATCGAATTGTGATATGTATATTAATTCCTTGCTCTCTTAAAGAAGAGGGCCAGAGACCAAAAGGAGGTGCACGCAACTATGAACAAATATGAATTATCCTTAGTTGTAAATGCAAAAATCGAGGATGAAGCAAAGAACGCTACAGTGGAAGCTGTAAAAGAGCTTATTACAAGATTCGGCGGTAACATTACTAACGTTGATGATTGGGGTAAGAAGAGACTTGCTTACGAAATCCAGAAGATGAAAGAAGGTTATTATTATTTCATCAAATTCGATGGTGATTCTACAACTCCAAGCGAAGTTGAACAAAGACTTCGTATTATGGAGAATGTAATCAGATTTTTATGCATTAGACAGGACGCATAACAAAGGGGGTTATCCTTAAATGAACAAAGTCATCTTAATGGGTAGACTTACCAGAGACCCAGAAATCAGATATTCCCAAGGAGCAAATTCTCTTGCAATTGCAAGATATTCCTTAGCAGTAAACCGTTCCTTTAAGAGGGAAGGCGAGCCAGATGCAGACTTTTTTAACTGTACTGCTTTTGGTAGAAATGCTGAGTTTGCAGAAAAATATTTGAAACAAGGTACTCGAATCTTAATTTCCGGAAGAATCCAACAAGATAATTATACGAACAAAGATGGCCAAAAGGTTTACAGCGTTCAGATTATCGTGGACGAGCAGGAATTTGCAGAAAGTAAAAATGCATCAGGCGGTGAGTCTGGTGGATATCAGCCATCTGCAAGACCTACTCCAAGCGCAGCTGTTGGTGATGGTTTTATGAACATTCCAGACGGGATTGACGAGGAGTTACCATTTAACTAATACCCAAACAAAATCCTGATATGTATAAGAACAGAATCGTAGGCGTAAGTCTACAGTATCGAATAAGGAGGAAATAATAATGGCTTTTAATAGACAAGATAAAGGCGATAAGGGCGACGCTCCAATGAAGAGACGTATGACCCGTAGAAGAAAGAAAGTATGTGCTTTCTGTGCAGATAAGAATCACACAGAGATCGATTATAAGGATGTAAACAAGTTAAAGAGATACGTTTCCGAAAGAGGTAAGATTCTTCCTAGAAGAATTACTGGAAACTGTGCTAAGCACCAGAGAGCTCTTACAGTAGCTGTTAAACGTGCTCGTCACATCGCTTTAATGCCATACACATTAGATTAATCCCAGTAAAATTAAATGAAAATAGCCGTTACATGATGAAAGTGAAATATTTCACTTAGGTTGTGTAGCGGCTTTTTTAGTGAGTTTTTATGTAAATACACTAGGACGATTGTCACATATTGGGCGAGGTGGTATAATAAGGTTAATATAGCACACATAATATTAATATACAGTTAAGATAACGACAATAAAATTATTATTACTACATATGGGGGAAATGATATATGGCAATCGTTGAAGTAGTTAAATATGATGGAGCACCGAATGTGTTTGCATGGAAATATCCAAGTAATGAATTAGGAACCTGGACACAATTAATTGTAAATGAATCACAGGAAGCTGTTCTGTTTAAAGGTGGTAAGGCATTGGATGTCTTCGGAGGTGGAAGGCATACACTAGATACTGCAAATATACCTTTATTAAATAAGATTGTTAATCTCCCCTTTGGAGGAAAATCTCCTTTTACTGCTGAAGTATGGTATGTAAATAAGGTTTACTCTTTGAATATTAAGTGGGGTACAACATCTCCAATACAGATACAGGATCCTAAATATGGGGTTTTTATACCGGTTCGTTCCTATGGGCAATTTGGTATCCATATAGAAGATTCTAAGAAGTTCCTGTTAAAATTAGTCGGAACATTAAATGTGTTTGACGATAATAGTATTTTACAGTATTTTAGAGGACTATATCTGACAATGGCGAAAGATACCATTTCTTCCTATCTCATTCAGAAGAAGATAAGTGTATTGGAAATTAATGCATATCTTGATGAAATGTCAAATTATATCGTAGAGCGAATCAAGCCGACTATGGATGATTACGGTATTGGTTTAGCAAATTTCTATGTAAATGATATTAATGTACCGGAGGAGGATGCAGCAGTAAAGAAGCTAAAGGATGCTTTGGCTAAGCGTGCTGAAATGGATATTATAGGTTATGATTACCAACAGCAGCGTTCCTTCGATACATTAGAGAGTGCAGCAAATAACCAAGGTGGAGTTTCGTCCGGTATTATGGGTGCCGGAATGGGATTAGGAATGGGGATCAATGTGGGAAATGCAATCGGTACCCAATTTGGCTCTGTTTCAAATGCATTGAATACAACAGGTGGGAATAAGAAGGAGTGTGTAAAGTGCCATGCGGCGATTGAGGCAGGTGCTCGTTTTTGTCCTTCTTGTGGGTATGATACTAGTATAACGGAATCTGAAAATAGTAATACAATAAAATGTGATAATTGTGGGACGTTTTATTCTGAAAATATAAAATTCTGCCCGGAGTGCGGAAATAGATACAGCCCATGTCCTAACTGCAAAGCAGATATACCGGAAGGTGCAACCAATTGCTCCTCCTGCGGATACGAATTACCGGTTCCTTGTCCGAAATGCGGCAATCTTGTTCATAGTAAAAAGCATAAATTCTGCCCGGAATGTGGTTCTCCTTTAGTAAAGAAATGTCCAAAATGTGAAACTGTAGTTGAAGGCAGCCCTAAATTCTGTCCGGAGTGTGGAGAAAAACTAAGTTAAGGGGGAATAGGATGTGGAATTCGTTTTTGTGATGTATCGGCAACAGTAGCAACTGATGATGTGATTGCTGTTAAGCTAACAGAGCTTGCGCAACTGATAGAAAGTAATTCGGAAGAATCGGCCGGAGCAGCGGAAAGTTTAATTGATGATATTATGGTTCTCATAAAAAAGAGAGCAATGGAGATGAGAAGGATTAAGGCAGGAGGAATATTAATTGTTTCGAAATAAAAACGTAAATAGAAAGGTTTATTATAACAATGTCATTGGCTTATTACAAATTTCAATAGGTGGCTTCTGCTCATTTATTTTTGGATTAGGATTAATAGGGTGTATTATGACTATGTTTGGCCAGGAAAAGACAGCAGGAATTGTTGCGACATCTATTATTTTTATTTTATTTATTTTATTTGTTACAATGCTGAAAAAAGGCCTCAAGCGAAGAAGACTGACTAGGATATATTATACATGTGCACAGCAGCATAGGCAGAACCCAGCCTTTAACGTTGACCAGCTAGCACTTGTATTAAGGAGGCCGTTAGGTTCAGTAAAAAAAGACTTGGATACAATAGTTAAAATGGGATTTACAGACACTGTAAACATAAATAATAAAAGTTATAATCAACATTCTCAGAATTATAGGACTGAGAAGCCAAGATTAGAGCCAAATACTATACCAAATACGAAGCCAATCAACAAGCCGAAATTGGACGAATACGTTGAAGTAAACTGCAAAAACTGCGGGGCATCTAATAGGATATTAAAAGGTTCTGCTGTAAATTGTGAATATTGTGGGTCGATGATGAAGTGGAAGTAAAATAGAATTTAGAGAGGCAGAAGATCATGTCGATTTTTAAGAAGAATAATGATAAGTCAAGCACAACGTTTCGAACACAGACTGTGATTGTGAATGGTAAAGTAGTATCGGATAATAGTCCTGAAGTAGAAGCAATGATGGATAATATGCAGAGGAAGTTTGGTAAAATATTTGGTGAAGGTAATACTATAAATGTGAACAGTGATCCGGATGATATTGCTAAATTTGTGCAGAATACACTGAGGCGGGCTGGTATTTCGAAAACAAGTGAAGTAACGGATTTAGAGGGTTCATCACCTGTGTTTGAAAGTCAGCCAAGGGTTTTTGAGTGTAAAAGCTGTGGTGCTAGGAATATGGTTGCTCCCGGAGCGGACGCGGTTTGCGAGTATTGTGGATCTGGCCTTGAATAAATCTGAGAATAGCTTCATAGGCGATAAGGGCGACGCTTAAAAAGTAACGTTACATAAACAGGATTGGAAAGGACTGTACACGGCTGATTTTTATCAACCCGTGTACAGTCCTTTCCAAATTTTTAAATTTACTATTTAATTGTAAGCGTACTCTTTATAGACTTCTTGTTTCCGTTTTTTAGTTTGATTTTATGTTCCTTTTTATGAAAGCCAGTGATATAATGAGGGAATGCATAGTGGTAAGGTAATAAAACGAAAGAGGCAAAATAGTTATGAAAAATTTAACCGAAGGAAATATCAAAAAGCAATTAATTGGTTTTTCTATTCCAATTATATTGGGAAACATCTTTCAATTAACTTATAATGCAGTAGATTCCATTATTGTGGGTAGATTTATCGGAAAGGATGCCCTGGCGGCGGTAGGAACTGCAAATCCAATTATGAATATTGTGATTCTTGGTATCACAGGAATTTGTATCGGTGCATCCGTACTGATGAGTAGCTTGTTTGGGGCAGGTAAATATGAGGATTTAAAGAAAGAGTTATCTACAACGTTATTGTTCGGAGCGTTTTTCTCTGTAGTTATTACATTGCTTGGAATTCTATGTTCAACAGGAATTCTAAGACTTATGGAGGTACCGGATGATATCTTAGGAGATGCGTCTATCTACTTAAAAATAATATTTTTAGGTATGCCATTTACATATCTTTATAATACATTTGCATCAGCACTTCGAAGTGTAGGAGATTCGAAAACTCCAATTCTATTTCTTTCGTTTGCATCAATATTAAATGGGCTACTAGATTTAATTTTTATTGCAGGCCTTGGATTTGGGATTGCAGCTTCTGCACTAACAACCATAATTGCAGAGGCAGCATCTGCGATATTGTGTATCATCTACATAAACCGTAAGGTATCATTGCTTCGTCTAGAAAGAGCGGAGTTAAAATTTGATCGTTTTTTACTGAAAGAAACTTTAAAACATGGCTCAATAACTGCACTGCAACAATCCTGTCAGCCTATCGGAAAGCTTTTAATCCAAGGAGCAATCAATCCTCTTGGGGTAGATATGATGGCAGCTTTTAATGCGGTAAATCGGGTAGATGATTTTGCATTTACACCAGAGCAAAGCATAGCGAGTGCTATGATGACCTTTGTAGCTCAAAATAGAGGTGCTGGCAAGAAGGAACGGATGAGAAAGGGACTAAGTAATGGGCTTTTTGTAGAAGTTTTATATTGGGGGATTATATGCATTGTCATTACATTGTTTAAGACACCGATTATGAAGCTTTTTGTTTCGGGAGAAGAAGAGGTTTTAATAAATGCGGGTACTACTTATTTGGGTTATATGGCATTTTTCTACTTGCTGCCTGCAATTACAAATGGATTACAGGGATTCTTCCGAGGAATGGGGGATATGAAGATAACACTGGTTGGTACGATAACGCAGATATCTCTTCGAGTATTCTTTGTTTTTCTGCTTGTACCCAAGGTGGGAATGGTTGGTGTAGCATTTGCAAGTCTACTTGGGTGGATTGGTATGCTTTTGGTGGAGATTCCTTATAGCAGGAGATATCTTATGGAGAAAGGAAATTAATCGTTATTATAGAATGAGTATTAATTTTAACTAAATTTTCATAAGATAAAATAAAAAAAGAGTTATGTATTTCTAAAACATGTCGATATGTATTTCTGGAGTGCTTGTTAATACTATGACAATGACGAAAAAAGGGGGACCTCATGGTTGAAGATCTAAAATATAGGTATAGAAATTATAATTTAAAATGGATCGCTATTAGCGTTGTAGTAGCTATTGCGATGCTTGTGGCTAGTAAATTTGGAATAATCGCTATTCTAAAAGGGCCGGTAGAGCTATCTGGTAAATGGAATCCAGAAGAGTTAGAAGGAAAATATGTGACCCTAGACGTAGATTTGGTATTTGGAACATTTGCAGAAGAAACCAGTACAAATACTAAGACGAATAAAACTACAACAACAAGTCTATGTTATCTAGGAGGCTACTTTGACGAAGCTTCGGAATACGGAGTTATCTACGGAATTAAAGTTAGCAACGCGAATAAAGATGGATTAGAAAGTATAATGGATGATTTATATAATGATACATACCCATCCAAGACGCACAAAATCACAGGTACTTTTAAGAAAATGGATGGGAAGATTTTGCAGTACTATAATGAGACGCTAGAGGAGTATTTTGAAGTTGTACCAGAAGATGCCATTCCATATGCTATCTTTGATGAAGAAGTGAATGGTATGGATATTACTCTTGTTTATATTCTAACAGCAGGAGCTGCAATTATGTTTATTGTTGCAATTATTGGACTGATTAGATTATTTGCTGGCAGTTCAGATAAATACATTAAGAAGTTTTTAGATAGCAATAATAAAGCTTCTCTTTCACAGTTGGAGCTGGAGTTTAGTAAGGGGAATCTGATTGGTAAGAAGATTGTTGCAGGAAGAAAGTACACGTTTTATCAATCTGGAGCCTATATGCATGTTGTAGATCATACGGAATTTGTATGGGCATATTATTTCAGCAGAAGTGGAAAGCACTCTCAAAGTTTAGTTCGTACGTTTAACATGAATAAGAAAAAGCTAGAGATCAATGCCTGCAAGGCAGATGCAGGGGCATTATTACAATATTATCAAGAATCTCAACCTCAAATGATGGTCGGTTATGATAAGGATTTGGAAAAATGTTTTAATAAAGATTTTCAGACATTTTTAGGGTACTGTTATAATGATGCGAAAGCAAAGCAGGAAACAGAAGATCTATTCTTTTAATCATTAGTTTAGATTATTAAAAGTTAAGTTATAAGACATAAAAAAGAACAGACTAAATTATCCGTCAATAGACTCAGGGTATTTTAGTCTGTTCTTTTTTTAGTTCACGATAAGTAATCATAGATATACAATGTAAACACCCATCTAATTCGGCAGGGTATAAAGTTTGCCACAAATTTACTAAGCAGCATTTGAAATATTGTTATTGGTTCTCAAAATTTTTAACAATCGCATCCACTGTTTCTTCTTTAGACATAACTAATAAAATAACGTCATCTTTATAAGAAACTGATACTTTTTCAGCACCTACACAGATCCATTTTCTTGGATTTGCATTTGCTTCCACCTCTTTTGCAACACTTTTCACATCACTTGTGCTTGGAACACGTAAGAGTACGACGGAATGTGCTGTAGACATAATAGCAGCATCCGAAGCGAGAGCCTCTGCCCCAGGAATTACATCAATATTTAAAAAATAGGAAAAATGATCTTCATCAATTGGTGTATTCATAACCATTGGAAGGTCAACTCCGTCTAGAATAGCACTCATCATATCTTCTAAGCTTTTCTTTTCTGCTGGAGCTTCTGGGGTAGGAGTAGGGGCCTTTGTTGGTTTTGGAGTCCTAGTTGGCTTTGGAGTACTGGTTGGTTTACTTGGAGCTTTTGTTGGAGTTTTTGTTGGAGCTGGTGTCTTTGCAGGGGCCTTCGTAGCTTCTGGTGCTTTTGTAGGCTGGGCAGTTGCTTTTGGTGCTTCTGTAGGTACATCGGTAGGTTCTTTCGTTGGCTCGGTAGTAGGCTCCGTTGTAGGCTCAGCAGTAGGTTCTGCAGTTGGTGTATTAACTGGAGCTTCGGTCGGTGTACTAGTAGGTTCTGTTGTAGGAGCTTCTGTCACTGTTGGTGTAGTGGTAGGATCCACGTCACTTGCTTCCTTTTTCCCAGAACAAGCGGTAATAGTAAAAGCTAAGGTTGCTGATAGCAATAAACATAATGATTTTTTCATAATAATTCTCCTTTTCCTTTGTAATTTCAACCATGTTGAGATACATGGTTTAGACGAAATTAAGGAAAGTATAGTTCCATTTTTTAATAAAAATGTTCCATTTATCTTCTTCTGGGTAATTATCCCCGAAATACCAATTATCTTTTTTACGAAGATTAGAAATAGTTCTAGAGATTGAAATTTGGGTAACAATTGAAAAGGGGCTTTATTAATCGCGCCTAAGATGGTATAATGAAGAATACAATTGCAGTCTTAAAGCTTGTGTTATATGAATCTTAACAGCAGAAACTAAGGGTTAACTGCAAAACGGGATACATATCACATCCTTGGCTAGAACATATAGGAAGAAAGAAAAAAGTATTTTAGAACTGCCTTCTTTCTTTGTAATTATATGTTTAAGCATGCAGATGGGATTATTAAAATGATAGAAAACAATTTTCGATATCCTGATTTGCATGCGTGCTAAAGCACGCAGATGGGAGTTTATATGAGAAATAGAAGAAGATTAAGTGGATCCTTACGAGCTTATTTAAGATGGCCACTCTTACTTACCTCATTATTAGTGGTTATGAATATTTGCATATATATGATTGACCGAAAGGCAAGTGTAGTTATGACTTGCTTTGTAGTGTTGTACCTTGTGATAGCACTTTCGCTGTTTTTTGTAAAACGTCCTAGTATCATGGGAGATATGGTACGTTTTGCATCAAACTATGGTCAAGTGCAAAGTAAGCTGTTAAAGGAACTATCACTTCCCTATGCAGTTATTGATAGTACCGGAAAGATGCTATGGGCAAATGATGAATTTTGCGATATCATTCATTCGGAACGTAGGGCACGACATGCGATTACAAATATTTTTCCAGAGATTACGAACGATATTTTACCGTTCAGTGAAATGGATGTGGAAGTGCATTTGTCTTATGGTGATGCAAACTATAAGGTAGTTTTACGACGCGTTTCGATTCCGGATTTTGAAGAAGATAGCTACTATATGGAAGATGAAACAACGATTCAAAATACCTCATATTTAATTGCAATGTACCTTCATGATGAGACTGAAATTGTGGCATTACAGAAGGAAAATCGTGACCAGCGCCAAATTATTGGTCTACTCTACATTGATAATTATGAAGAGGCATTAGAGAGTGTAGATGAGGTTCGTAGATCCTTACTGACAGCTCTCGTGGACCGAAAAATTAATAAGTACATGCAAAGTATCGATGCAGTAATTAAGAAGATTGAAAAAGATAAGTACATTTTTGTATTCCAAAACAAATACATGCAACAGCTTCAAAGCAATCGTTTCTCAATACTTGAGGAAGTACGTAGCGTTAATATCGGAAATGAGATGTCAGTTACGATCAGTATGGGTCTTGGAGTGAATGCAGACACTTATATGAGAGGTTATGAATTTGCTCGTGCAGCAATTGATCTTGCCCTAGGTCGTGGCGGCGATCAAGCAGTGCTTAAAGAGGGTGAAAAAATCTCTTATTATGGTGGAAAGAGTGTTACTGTTGAGAAAAATACAAGAGTAAAAGCAAGAGTAAAAGCACATGCGTTACGAGAATTTGTGGAAGCAAAAGATAAAATTGTAATCATGGGTCATTCCATTGGAGATGTAGATTCTTTTGGTGCAGCGATTGGTATGTACCGAATTGCAAAAACCTTAGGGAAAAAGGCTCATATTGTAATAAACGAGGTTACAAGTTCAGTTCGTCCAATACTTTCAAGGTTTACAAACAATCCGGACTATGAGGAAGATATGTTTTTAAATAGTTCCAGTGCGATACAAGCGGTTGATATGAATACCCTGTTAATTGTGGTAGATGTTAATAGGCCTAGTTACACCGAATGCCCTGAGTTATTGGAATTGACAAAAACAATAGTAATCCTTGACCATCACCGTCAAACGGGAGAAGCTGTTGAAAATGCAGTATTATCCTATATTGAGCCATATGCTTCCTCTTCTTGTGAGATGGTTGCAGAGATTTTACAATACATTGGCGATGGTCTAAAACTTCGTCAGTGCGAAGCAGATGCGATGTATGCAGGTATCGTGATTGATACGAATAATTTCTTAAACAAAACTGGAGTAAGAACATTTGAAGCTGCAGCATACCTTCGTCGTAGTGGTGCTGATGTTACGAGGATTCGAAAGGCATTTCGTACCGAGATGCCAGAATATATAACAAAGGCTGAGGCGATCACTTCAACCGAAGTTTTCATGGATAAGTATGCATTTGCAGAGTGTAGCAGCGAGGGTGTTGATAGTCCAACCGTTCTTGGTGCACAGGTGGCAAATGAGCTTCTTAATATTAACAACATGAAAGCGTCCTTTGTATTCACACATTTCAATGGAAAGATTTATATAAGTGCACGTTCTATTGATGAATTAAATGTTCAAGTAGTTATGGAAAAACTTGGAGGTGGCGGTCATATGAGTGTAGCAGGTGCACAGCTTAGTGATTGCACACTTGCAGAAGCAATGCAAAAAGTAAAGGATGTATTAACAAAGATGACAGAGGAAGGAGACATATAGATGCAGGTTATATTATTAGATGATGTAAAAGCTCTTGGAAAGAAGGGCGAAGTGGTTAACGTAAGTGACGGATATGCTAGAAACTTTATCCTACCAAAAAAATTAGGATTAGAGGCAACTCCTAAGAATTTGAATGATTTAAAGTTACAAAAAGCAGCAGAGGCAAAGCTTGCGCAAGAGATTTTAGAACAGGCACAGGCCCTTGCAAAAGAAATTGAGTCAAAGAGTATTTTATTAAAGATCAAATCCGGTGAGGGTGGAAGAACATTCGGTTCTGTTTCTACAAAGGAAATTGCAATTGCATTAAAAGAGCAATTAGGATATGACATTGATAAGAAGAAACTTGTACTAAATGATCCAATTAAGAACATGGGAACTTATACCGTACCGGTAAAGCTACACCCGAAAGTAACTGCAGAACTTAAGGTAAAAGTAGATAGTCTGTAAGGAGAGCATTAGCCATGGATGAGGCATTTATTAAGAAGATTCAACCGCATAGTGCAGAAGCCGAGCAATCGGTAATTGGCTCCATGATTATGGACCGTGATGCGATTATTACTGCCTCTGAAATATTGAATGCAGAAGATTTTTATCAGCATCAGTATGGAGTATTATACGATGCTATGATAGAGCTATTTCAGGAAGGAAAACCTGTTGATTTAATTACACTACAGAGTAAATTAAAAGAAAAGGAAGTACCTCCGGAGTTATGTAGCTTAGAATTTATCAGTGATTTGATTCGTTCGGTTCCAACCTCGGCGAATGTAAAATATTATGCAACAATCGTTAGTGAAAAAGCATTGCTTCGTCGTTTAATTAAGGTGACAGAAGGAATCACCAACATGTGCTATCTTGATAAAGAAAAGGTAGAAGCGGTTTTAGAGCAGACAGAGAAAGATGTCTTTAGCATTGTTCAAAATCGTAGTTCTGGTGATTTTGTAAGTATCAAAGATATTGTTATCAAGTCTCTGGATAGTATTGAGGCAGCATCAAAGAATAAAGGCAGCGTAACAGGTATCGCTACTGGTTTTTATGATTTGGATTATAAGATGGCTGGTTTACAGCCATCGGATTTAATTTTGATTGCAGCAAGACCTTCTATGGGAAAAACAGCGTTTGTCTTAAATATAGCAGAATATGTTGCAGTACGAAATAAAATAACGACAGCAATTTTTAGTCTGGAAATGTCAAAGAACCAACTTGTAAATCGTATCTTATCGATGAACTCCAAAGTTGACTCTCAAGCAATCCGAAGCGGTGAGCTAAATGATGAGGATTGGGCAAAATTAATGGAGAGTGCAAGAACTGTCGGTGAGTCTGGTCTAATCATTGATGACACACCAGGTATCTCGATAACAGAGCTGCGTTCAAAGTGCAGAAAGTTTAAGTTAGAACATAATCTTGGTTTAATTATTATCGACTATCTTCAGTTGATGTCAGGTGGTAAGAAATCTGAATCGAGACAACAAGAAATTTCGGAGATCTCTCGTTCTTTAAAAGCTTTAGCTAGGGAGGTTAACTGTCCAGTAATTGCATTATCTCAGTTATCTCGTGCAGTAGAACAACGTCCAGATAAACGTCCGATGCTATCTGACCTTCGTGAATCTGGTGCGATTGAGCAGGATGCCGACGTTGTTATGTTCATTTACCGTGATGATTATTATAATCATGATTCAGAGGATGCTGGTGTATCAGAAATTATTATTGGTAAACAGAGAAATGGTCCGACAGGTACTGTAAAACTTGCTTGGTTATCTCAGTTTACAAAGTTTGCGAACTTAGAGCGATAATGTAAAAGTAATAAACAATTTTCACATTTTTATTAAGGGAAAGTTCGCGAAGCGTACATTCTCTTATATCTGGTAGTAGCACATCTGCAAGCTGATGTGGTATACAATGGGTGTTAATTGAAAAAGAATCGACAAAGTATAAAGTTTTAGAGGGTGTTTTTGCAACACCCTCTTTTTTTTTACAGATTACTGTCGAAGGGTTTTTTTAAAACATTGGGACGAGTTGTTGCATTTCAATGTCCAGATGTTATAATTAGGAAGTGGAAATTTATTACATTTCGGAGGACGCATATGAAAGATAGGATTTATATGATAACGGAGGCTTCAAAGATGATTGAGGTCAAGCCAAATGAGCTTCGATATATGGAAGAACAATTGGAACTGGATATCCCCCGCAATGAGTTAGGATATCGATATTATAAACTACAGCATATAGAATTATTAAAAACAGTAAACATATTAAAGAATGAAGGATTTTCTTTTAAGGTCATTCAGATGATATTGCCTTACATAGATAAGTTATTTTCCATGGAGCCTGGACGTATCGATTTGTTTAAGGACAAACTAGGTGTAGCGACAGGGCTTTTTGGTACAAAGGCACAGCAGAATTTACGTACTCAATATTCGAAGTGGCGTGATGCAATGAATTTAGATAGTATGGAGGAATTAAAAAAGCTAGATAATTTGGATGCCAAAGGAGCGATAATAGACGTGCAGACAATGGAAAAGGTAACGAAAAAAAATGGGGATTCCTTAGAGTTTCATGATGTGGTAGAACAAAAAAAACCATACGATATCGAACAAACTGTGGAGATCGTAGAGGAGGAAGTGAGAGTTTCCAAAGAAGTAGAGGCTATTGGCATTAAGCCTGAGAAGAACAATCAAGATAAAGTAAAACAATTTATACAAATCATGCAGGGAATTATGGTGGACGCAATGCAAGAAAACACACAGTATTTAGCAAAGGACATTAGCAAAACGGTATCGGACTCTGTAGTGAAAGAGATTGATTATCGCATGAGGTTAAGAGAAGAAAGAGAAGAGGAACGCTTTAAACAGCTAGATAGGCTTATCCGTGAAACACAAACGAAAGGTCAGGTAGCTGCAACAAGAGAATATAGTAGTAATAATAAAAAAAAGGAAAGTAAATTTTTTAAGAAAAATAAAGTTAGGATATAGTAAATGTATCAAGATTACCAAAGGAAAAAAGAGCTGTTGTATCAAATACAACAGCTCTTTTTTGTACATGATAATATTCCTTATCATGACAATAGAATCACATGATGTGTATGTCTATTGATAGAATCTAACGATTCCTATGTTTTAATTAACCCTCGATAGCACCTGTAGGGCAAGTAGATGCACAAGCGCCACAATCTAAGCATGCATCTGCATCAATCTCGTAATGAGAAGCGCCTTCAGAGATAGCTCCTACTGGACATTCGCTTGCACAAGCTCCACAGCTGATGCAACCATCATTAATTACGTATGCCATTTTGTTTACCTCCTTTAAATATTTGTGATATCATTTTACTCTAAATGGACAAAGAATACAAGTCAAATTTTATGCCATCCTTATCTGTCCAATAAAAATAGCTATATATAGAAAGAGTGGATATTTGAGTAATTCTTTATAATCTTTTTAAGAAAATATTTCTTTTTAAGAGGCTTGACGACAACTATTGGGTAAACTATAATGTAATGAACACGATGTCGTGTTTATATGGAGAGGTTTTACTCATAAGGAGGTAATAAATATGAAAATTACGAAGGATATGATTATCGCAGATATCATTGCAATTGACCAGAATTTAATCCCTATTTTATTAGATACCGGAATGCATTGTATAGGATGCCCATCGGCTCAAGGAGAGACATTAGAAGAAGCATGTATGGTTCATGGAATCGATGTGGACGAGTTAGTTGCAAAATTAAATGCTTTTGAGGAAGCAAAATAATATAGGTGAGTTTTTTGCACCATCAATCTGATTATCGAAACAGGAATCAAGTTTCGATAATAAAAAGGTGCGTTTTTTGCACCATCAACCTGATTATCGAAACATGCATCTAGTTTCGATAATATAAAAACTTAAAGTAAAATGGGCTGTAGAATTACAGCCCATTTTCTATATAATTTTTTAAATTGTGTAAGAGTTTTCAAGTCATTATAATGAATTTAATTTTTGAATTGCTTTGTCTGCAATTATGACATCATAATGTTCTTTGTAGTAGGAAATACTTGCGTAATTTGTCTTCTCTGACTTCCCGTATTCGGAGATAATGTTACATACCTTATTAAAATCTTCTGGTGTATGCCTTGAGATATGCACTACCAAGTAGTATTTAGAATCTACCGGATTTTTATATAATGTGTTATATCCTTGATAAAATGGTACGATGATTCTTGCTAGGTTGGTGAGTTCGCTTAAATTACGGAAGGAGAATATTTTATAGAGAGAGCTTGCTAACTGAACAAACTCCTCGTTAGCCTTCGCCTGTTGTTCGGATTGCTTTTGGTTTGGAACAAATTCTTGCTTAGAAGTATTACTTTTATCGCGTTTACCAAGTAATTCACCAAGGTGTTCAAAACAATTTAAAATCTCATCTGCGTAAGCATCTTCCTCTTCTTCCTCTTCCTCTAAGTCATCATCATCAGATGCATAAGGTGTAAAGTTTGAAAATCTAGTGTCTAGTTCATCTGGGTCCTCTACTTTAGTAATCACAAGAACCAAACAATCTGCCGATACCGGTGTTGCTTCTATCATCAGTGGAATATCTTCCGCTTCAAAACCAAATTCATAAGCAGCCTGTTGCATCATCTCTCGAAAGAGCTGTTTCGCTTTGTCACTACCGTATGCTAATTCGCTAATGCGTAGTTCCCGGTCCATAAGATCTTCCTTATTCAGTGTGCATCGAATTTGAGTATCGCTTATTTTTTCAAGTTTCATAGAATCACACCCCTTTCTATTCTTACGGCTCTATTCTATTTTGAGTTTTAACATCATTTGCACTGTGTATACAACAAGGGCTGGTAACCCTATTGTCTTGTACAAAGTATAATTGATAACCTTAGAGAAGTCAATAACCTATGCATTTTAGTCCTCTCGTCAGAATTACTAAAAATATCACATTACTTTGTACAGCACAGATTGACGATTCTCATTGCATCGGAAAGAAAAGTTATCTATAATAGAGATAGATTCTTTCCCATCTTAATTCATGACAAGGAAAGTTCTCAAAGTTCTTTTTCTTGTACATGTCAAGCGAATTGACTTGCTAATTCATCTTGATAAACTTATGAGACGCGTTATGCTCATGAATTTATATTGCTTAATGATCATCTATTTTCCGGTAGAAAGGAGAGTATGCAAAACGACCTTTGGTTTGGAAAATATCGTATCCAAAAAGTACTGAAAAGACATGAGGATACTATAGTATATTTAGCGGAACATATATCGTTACATAGTCTTTGTATTTTAAAGAAAATTGATAAGAAATCTCCTTTGTGTAGGGGATTATACCAAGAGGCAAAAGTTCTTAGCAGTCTACATCATCCATCAATCCCATGTGTCTTTGATTTCATTGAAACTGAGAGTTTTACTTGTTTAATACTTCAATACCTGCCAGGTAAAACATTATTAAGTGTCTGTCAATCTTTTGATATTTCTGAGAAGTTGATTCTATCATATGCAATCTTATTATGTGATATTCTTAAGTATCTTCATTCCCAAAAGCAACCTGTACTTCATCTTGACATAAAACCCTCAAATCTTTTGATATCTGAATCTGAACTTTATTTAATTGACTTTGGTAGTGCGATAAGAAAATCAGATATACGAAAAGATTTTTTTGGAACAAGATGGTTTGCGCCACCGGAACAGTATGAACAATCGATTCTTGATGAGCGCACGGATATCTATGCATTTGGTATGGTATTGTATTATATGGTATTCGGACAAGAATATACGAGGAGAAAAGGGGAAAATATTGAAGAAAATAACCGATGTAGCAAGGAATTATCAGCGGTTATTAATCGTTGCTTAATGCTTAAGAAGACAATCAGGTATTCGTCTATCATGGAGATTAAAAAACGATTATTACAGATACAACAAAAACAAAATAAAGCCGGAGAAGGAAAAGCGTCAGCTAGTTATTCAGTGAGTGGTTCACAACGTCATATTGGATGTACTCATTTTGCAATAAAATTATGTAAATTTTTAAAATATCAATATGGAAATTGCCTTTATATCGAAAGCAATCCTACACGTGCAGTATGTGATATGTTAACGGAAAATGGGAGACTAAATTCAGATGGAATCTACGAATATGAAGGAATTCCTATGTTACCTTTCTACGAAGGGAGGATTCTCTCTGATGAAATGTTATCTAAGTATAAGCATATTGTTTATGATTATGGAGTTCTCAGAGAAGAATATAGAGAGGACTTCTTAAAAGGAAAACATTGTTTTACTGTTGTTGGGGCAAAGGATTGGGAGATAACTAACACAAAACAGCAACAAAACCTATTAAAAAGTAGTAAAGTGATTTATTTAGCAAATTTTATCACTACAAAGGAGCAGGCAAAGCTATTACGCGCCATGAATTTACAAATTGAACGATTGCCATATGAATCAATTACACTCACAGGAAAAACATCGGAAACGATGAAAATGCTAAGAGATATCCTATAAATAAATTAGTTTTAGATAAAAAAATTAGTTTTAGATAAATAAATTAGTTTTAGATAAATAAATTAGTTTTAAATTGATTTAGAATGGAAAG
The DNA here is from genome assembly GCF_031997925.1 of Lachnoclostridium sp. NCBI lineage: Bacteria > Bacillati > Bacillota > Clostridia > Lachnospirales > Lachnospiraceae > Lachnoclostridium > Lachnoclostridium sp. The sequence goes on from NZ_DAMADT010000003.1 coordinate 75,333, forward strand.
AAAAATTGAGAATGAAGAAAAGTAAAAATATGAATGGAAAGAAAAAGATGCGAATGAGAAAAAGAATAAAAATGTAGTAAAAAAAAGAATGAGAAGAAAGAAAAGAACGAGATTGGAGAAGGATGAAAAAGAATAGGATAGAGGTGTTTAAGAGAATAGGGCTACTGGGTTTGCATAGAAACTCTGGAGTCACTCATCTTACGTTATTGATGGCTCAGTATCTAAGTGGGTGTCTAGGGCATAAGGTCACTGTATTTGAAAAGAGTGGTCGTTTTGATTTAGCTTCTCTACCAAACTATTACTCTGTTAACGAAAAGTGGACCGATGGATTTAAGTTACATGGAATTCAGTTTTTAACTAAATGCAATATAACTGAAAACAATGATTATAAATATAAGTATAAAAATTCTGATAAAAATGGATGCGTGCTTATTGATTTTGGTACGAACTATAAGGAAGTTATGGAGGTAAAGGAAAAGTTAGATATCGTGGTTTTTGTATTCATGAATGCACCGTGGTATCAAGCAGAGGAGTTGTTATTAAGATATATGACGGATGATAAAACTCAATTTAAAAAGGCAGCCATATGTAATATGGCTACAAAAAGGTCATTAACACATGGTTTAAAATTACCGATAAAACCGAGCGTACTTGGATTAGAACCAGTATGTTTTAATCCATCAGCGGAAGCAATATGTCTATTTGAATCTATGCTACGTATGTAATAAATGTAATTTCATATTCTTTAAAAACAAATTTCACGAAGTACGCTTTTTCTTATTTATGGCAAGCACATCTGCAAGCAGAGGTGATTTACAATAGATATTCGTTTTTAAATTTTTTTAGGCATTCACTTAAATGATTAAGTAATGAGCATTGCAACTTTGTATCAGTAATCTGTATCAAATAGGAGTTAAGATGCATATCACACCTTCTTATTCCAAGCAAATTAATCAAATGTTCTTATGATACATATCAGGGTCTTAATTTCGAAGGGCTGAAAATTTCTACAGCCGTTATTCCAAATCAAACACTCGCACCAGTGATGTAATCTACTTGATCGTTTAAGATGTATAAATGCAACTTGAGTTTCGCATAATAATTCGAGAACTCACATGACAAGACAGTCTTTTATCTGTAAATCGCTTTAGGAGCAATTATCTCAATACACTGCTTCTTGCAATTAGGATAAAAGACTGTTTTTTATGTGCCAAATATGGGTAAAATCTAAGAGTAGAATTTGCTGATTTTATGGTTAAAAGGGAAGAGATAGCTAGAAGCTTATAAACTAACACAAGAAATTTTAATGCTTAATTTATATTTTTTTAAGGAAAAAGAGAGGAAATCATCGAAATAATAGATGACGATACTTGGGAAAAATGCTATAATATTCACCATGGATTAGTTTACCTAGGTATTCACATGCGTACAAAACGCATAGGAGAATACGAAGAGAGGTTAGTGTGAAAAAACAAGTTGTTTCACACACAAATATGAGCCTGCGTCCCAAAGTTTGCAGGCTATGGAAAGGCATGGTTTTTAAGATGGATAAAAGAAAAAGAATTACAATCATCGGAGCTGTCGCGGTAGTGGTTGTTGTACTTGCGATTGTTGTATCTTATATCGTTGAAAAAAATACACCAAGTAAAGAAGTAAAAGCATTATCCGAATACTATCAAGTTCCTGAAGGGGAAGCGATGGTTATCATGGATGATATCGTTTATGAGAAAAATGCAAAACTTTTAGATGGTGTTTTATATATGGATCTCGATACCATAAAAGATAAGTTCAATAAGAGATTTTATTGGGATGCGATAGAAAATGTATTAATCTACACAACACCAACAGAAATTATTAAGGCAGAGGTAGGAACAAAAGATTATCTTGTTAATAAAAACAAAGTATCAGCAAACTATCCAGTCGTAAAGATGGTTAATACAGAGGTTTATGTAGCACTACCATTTGTTGCAGAATATTCTGATATGCGTTATATGGCTTATGAAAATCCGGATTTAGTTGTAATTCAGTGTAAATGGGGAGATTACTTGTTTGCCGATGTGGAGAATGCAACACAGGTAAGAACAGGAGCAACCATAAAAAGTCCCATTTTAAAAGAACTTAATAAAGGTGATCGTGTTTTATTAATCAATAATGGTGGAAATCAAGCAAATGGATTTTTAACCGTTATGACAGAAGAAGGAATCAGAGGATACGTCCGTAAAAAGAACCTTTCAAATTCTTACTATGATAAGGTTACTAGTACCTTTGAAGCTCCTGTATATTCAAGCATTGCAAAAGATTATAAAATTAATTTAACCTGGCATCAGGTTACCAATCAAGAAGCTAATAAAAAGTTAGGAGAGGTAATAGATTCTACGAAGGGTGTTACGACGATATCACCAACTTGGTATCGTATTAACTCTAAAGAAGGAACATTAGCCTCTTTGGCAAGTGAAAGCTATATAGAAAAAGCTCATGGTATGGGAATTGAAGTATGGGCGCTAGTGGATAATTTTGATCCTAATGTTGATACCTATGAGGTATTATCAAAAACTTCAAGTAGAGAGCGTTTGATTAATGAATTGATAGCAGAAGCTATAAAATATAACCTCGATGGTATTAATATTGATTTTGAGAATTTATCAGTGGAAACAGGTCCACATTATATTCAATTCTTACGTGAGCTCTCTGTGAAGTGCCGAAGCAATCAGATTGTATTATCATCTGATACTTATGTTCCAGCATCTTACTCTAAGTTCTATGACAGACAAGAACAGGGGGCTGTACTTGATTATGTTATAATAATGGCATATGATGAGCACCACAGTAAATCAGAAGAAGCTGGTTCTGTTGCGTCCATCGGTTTTCTACAAAAAGCAATTGATGATACGTTACTTCAAGTGCCAAAGGAAAAGCTTATTATGGGAATACCATTTTATTCAAGACTGTGGAAGGAATATACGGAGCTTGGTAATCCAGCACTTGCTTCTGAGGCAGTTAGTATGACGAGTGCTGAAAAAACGTTAGAAGCGAACAAAGCAACAAAGAGCTGGGATCAAACGACAGGACAATACTATTCAGAGTATGAGAAAGACGGTGCAAAATATAAAATTTGGCTAGAGGAAGAGGAATCTATTGAAGCTAAGATGAAACTAATCTCTGAAGCTGATTTGGCTGGTGTTGCAAGTTGGAGATTAGGATTTGAAAAACCTAGCATATGGAATGTTATTCAGAAATATGTGAATTAGAATCTTTTTCGTTTCATATGATATAAAGAAACGCAAGGAAACTAGGTCAGAACAATGAAAAAACGTTACTTTAATGTTTTATTTGCAATCTTGGTTCTCTGTTCGATGCTACTTCTCTCAGATAAGAGCGTTGAAACCATGAAACATATGTTTTCAAGGTCTAAACAGCCGAAAGAGGATCATAGATTAACTGTTGTAATTGATGCTGGTCATGGAGGATTTGATCCTGGAAAAGTTGGAGTGAATGGAGTACTTGAAAAAGATATCAATCTGGCGATTGCGATGCATTTAAAGGAGTTATTAGAACTAAATGACTTAAAGGTAGTAATGCTACGAACCACAGATGAAGCGCTTCATACAGAAGGTGTCTCAGGTAAAAAGGCTTCCGATTTAAAAAAACGTGTTCAATTGATGGCAGAGGCAAATCCAGTCTTAGCAGTAAGCATTCATCAAAATAGTTTTCCGCAAGAATCAAGTTATGGTGCTCAAGTATTCTATTACACGGAATCTGAACAGGGAAAAGAATTTGCCCAGATTATGCAAGCAACATTAAAAGAATGTATTACCGATGGTAATCATAGAATGGAAAAACCAAATAAGGACTATTACCTGCTAAAGAAGTCCACTTGTCCACTCCTTATCGTTGAGTGTGGCTTCCTTTCTAATCATAAGGAGGCTAAACTTTTGAGTACAGAAAAATATCAAAGAGAAATGGCGTGGGCAATTCATATGGGTGTAATGAGGTACTTAAATACGATAGAGCAATAATTGATTTATTCACATTCCAGAGGTAGATTGATTATGCAGAAAGAGTTAAGAAGGTAGAACAGTGAAAACAATAATAAAGCGAATGGATCGAGATAATTTAAATTCAGAAGATTTTAAAGAAGCAGTAGAATTATTGAAAGAAGGACAGCTAGTAGCGTTTCCTACAGAGACTGTTTATGGACTTGGTGGTGATGCCCTTGATAAGACAGCGGCAAGGCGAATCTATGAAGCAAAAGGTAGGCCTTCCGATAATCCTTTAATCGTTCACATCGCAAATATAGGAGCACTGAAAGATTTGGTAGTGGAGGTTCCGGAGGAAGCGTATCGATTAGCTGACGCTTTCTGGCCGGGACCGCTCACGATGATATTAAAGAAGAGTGATTTGGTTCCATTGGAGACGACAGGAGGCCTTGATACGGTAGCAATCCGTATGCCATCGGATGAGATTGCTAGACGCCTAATAAAAGAGTCTGGCCTTTATTTAGCCGCACCAAGTGCGAATAAATCGGGAAGACCAAGCACTACAAAGGCGGAACATGTTATTGAGGACTTGGATGGATGCGTATCCATGATCATCGATGGTGGATCCTCTACGATAGGTTTAGAGTCAACCATTGTAGATTTGACTGGTGAGAACCCTGTGATTTTACGTCCTGGGTTTATTACAAAAGAGATGTTGAATCAGTGCATTGGGGGAACAGAATATGACCAGGCGGTATTAAAAAAGGAGAAAAGTGACCCAGTAGTAGCAAAAGCTCCTGGCATGAAATATCGTCACTATGCACCGAAAGGACAACTTACCATTTATGAAGGGGATACAAATCAGGTAATTAAAGCAATTAATGAAGTTGCAAAGCAAAAGACAGAAGAAGGCTTTCATGTAGGAATCCTTGCTACCGAAGAAACGAAGGATCTTTATTTTTATGGAGATGTAAAAAGTATCGGAACTAGAAAAAATGAAGAAACAATTGCTGCACACTTATTTGAATGTCTTCGCGAGTTTGATACTAGCAATGCAGCTTATATCTATTCAGAAAGCTTTGAGGATAATTCTTTAGGACAAGCCATTATGAATCGTCTATTAAAGGCTGCTGGTTATCAAGTTGTTACAATAGATTGACATAGAACAAAGTTTAAGGAAAACAAAAGTAGGGGGAAAAATCATGCCACGAAAGTATGATAAAGTAATCTTTGTCTGTACAGGGAATACTTGCCGTAGTCCAATGGCGGAAGCACTTCTAAAAAATTTAATACAAGAAGATGAGATTAAAATACGATCAAGAGGATTAATTGTCTTATTCTCAGAACCAATCAATCCAAAATCGGAAGAGGTTTTAAAAAATCATAACATTTCAATTAATGGACATACGACGAAGCAGTTTAAAGCTTCCGAGGTGACAGAAAGTACCTTGATATTGACCATGACATACAAACAAAAATTAAAGCTCATACTAGATTACGTTATCGAAAGTAACATATACAGTATAAAAGAATATGTCGGAGAAATTGGCGATGTGGTTGATCCATATGGCGGAACACTTCTTGATTATGAAGAGTGCTTTGAAGAACTTGCTCTATTAGTCAAGAAAACGATGTACCAGTTAATGAGAGAAGTGTGAAGAGAATTTCTAAGGTGTCAAATGCCACCTAAGAAATTCTAAAGCTTCACACTTGAACTGAAATAGCAAGTATGTTCCAATTATAAGATTGGCGGTGCAATTTAAAACGAATCAAAGGTAAGATTCGGGATAAAATATGATATACAAGATTACGGTTCTATGTTACCATAGTACCGAATAAACGAAAGATTTGAATTGGAGGAAATATAATGATAGCACTTGGTTGTGATCATGGTGGATATGAATTAATGCAGGAAGTAATCGCTTACTTAGAGGAGAAGAAGATTCCATATAAGAACTTTGGAACTGATTCGAAAGCATCTTGTGACTACCCAGTTTTTGGGAAAAATGTCGCTATGGCAGTTGCAAATAAGGAATGTGAGTTCGGCATTTTGATTTGTGGAACCGGAATTGGTATCTCCATGGCAGCAAATAAGGTGGCTGGAGTGCGAGCGGCATTATGCCATGACTGCTTTAGCGCAGAAGCGACAAGACAACACAATAATGCAAATGTACTATGCATGGGGGGAAGAGTAGTTGGACCTGGTCTTGCATTAAAGATTGTGGAAATCTTTTTAAAAACTGAATTTTCCAATGATGATAGACATATTAGAAGAATCTCTATGTTGGAGAATTAAATAACTTAGGGGCTGTTATAATGACGGAAATTGCATATATTATAGTATGCATATTAAAAAAACGTTAGTATAGCAGCTTTTGTGATTGACGGATTCGTTGAGAATAATGCACTATACTTCTCTGATACAAGAAAGTGGACAATCTTAGACAAAATGGTATAATATTACTCATACTCTGTCAAAAAGAAGAAAAAATATAATTAATACCAAAAAACAGTATTAAGGAGTTATACAGTGTATGAAGAATAAGAGCGGTGTAGCGAAAGGACTTATAATGATAAGCCAAATTGGTATCAGTATGCTTGTTCCGATTTTCTTATGTGTTTATGTTGGAAGGAAGTTGGACGACAGTTTTGGGACCAATTATATTACTATCATTGGAATTTTACTTGGAATTATGGCAGCATTTCGTAACATCTATCTTATGACAAAATCATTTTATGCGAAAGACAAGGCAAGAGAAGATGCTGAATTAAATTATTTGGATGAAATGAAAAAGGAACGCGAGAATCGAAGACAAGAAGATAGATAATACCCAAAGATAAGCGCAGAAGTGAGATTATTATTAAAAATAAATGGGAGGTTGCTTAGTATGAATGAAGGGAAAAAAACATTTCAGGAATTATTAATTGGTATCGCAGTATTTGCAATCTTATTTTTTATTCCAGGTTTATTTTTAAAAGTAGATAAGCTAGCCTATTATCTTGGGCTTGGTTTGGGAACATTAGTATCAGTATTATTAACATTTAGTATGTATTCAACGATTGAGAAATCTTTATATATGGATGAAAAGAGTGCCGTGAGCTACACAAAGAGAAATGCAATATTTCGTCTTATGTTAATTATTGTAGTATTATTGGTTGCAGTTTATATCAACAGTATCAACGTAATTACAGTGATACTAGGAGTATTATGTTTGAAGTTATCGGCGTATATGCAGCCGTTAACCCATAAATTATTAAGCAAAAAATAAGAGAAAAGGAGGGTGAAAAAGTGAGTTTAGGAAGCATAATGCTTTCCTCAGGCGTATTAAACCCACAAGCAGTAGAGGTGGCAAAGGATGATATAACCTTTGGTGTTGACGGTCTGATTCGGTATAATCTGTTTGGGCATGAGCTATGGATTACTACAACACATATAAGTCTTTTGGTTGTGATGATTGTCATCATAGTATTTGCTGTGATAGCGAACCGTTGTATTAAAAAAGCAGATCCTTATAAGGTACCTGGCAAGTTCTTGAATTTGATTGAGTACTTGGTAGAAAGTATTGATCATATGACCAAAGCTAATATGGGCGAGAAACATGGTTTGAAGTTTTCAAATTACATCGGTACCTTGTTCATATCTATCTTGTTAATGAACTTCTCTGGATTGTTTGGCATGAGACCACCAACAGCAGATTATGGTGTGACTTTAGCATTGGCATTGATTACCTTTGTACTTATCCATTACAATGGATTTAAGTATCAAAAAGCTGCACACGTTACAAATCTCTTTAAACCACTGCCATTAACCCCGATTAATATTATCGGTGAACTCGCAACGCCATTATCTTTATCGTTGCGTTTATTTGGAAATATATTATCGGGTACAGTTATGATGGGATTGATTTACGGATTATTACCAAAGGTAATATTATTACTTGTACCGGCTCCGTTACACATATATTTCGATATATTTTCAGGAGCCATTCAGACTTATGTGTTCTGTATGTTAACGATGGTATTTATCTCAAATACATTTGAGGATGCATAATTATTAGTTTACAATAAGAGTAAAAGAAAGATTAAGGAGGAATTATATATGATTTCTAATGAAGCATTTGTTTTAGGTTGTTCAGCAATTGGTGCAGGTCTTGCGATGATCGCAGGTATCGGACCTGGTATTGGACAGGGTATTGCAGCAGGTCATGGTGCAGCTGCGGTAGGTAGAAATCCTGGTGCAAGAGGTAACATTATGTCTACTATGCTTTTAGGACAAGCAGTAGCAGAGACTACAGGTCTTTATGGTTTCGCGGTTGCTATTATTCTCTTATTCGCTAACCCACTTCTCGGTAAGCTGTAATCGGCCTCTAGAAAATAATAAAGGAAGGGAGGCCGAAATGTGGGCAATTTGATAGCAAGCATGTATAACAGTACAGTATTGGCGACGGGAGCGAGTGAATCAAGTCTAGTAAACCGTATCTTTGGTTTAGACGCGCAACTTCTGGCAGATGTAGCCATTATGGGACTTGCCATATTTGTACTATTTTTAGCTTTATCGTATTTTCTGTTCAACCCGGCCAGAGAACTCTTACAAAAACGTCAAGACCGTATTAAAGAGGAAATGGATTCATCAGCAAAGGATAAAAAGGAAGCAGCGCAATTAAAAACTAATTACGAAGCAAAGATAAAAGAAGCTTCTAGGGAAGTGGATGAGATCTTAAGTGAAGGTCGTAAGAAGGCATTAAAGCGTGAGAATGAAATTGTTGATGAAGCAAAGGTGGAAGCTTCTAGAATTAAAGATAGAGCAAATAAAGAAATTGAATTGAATAAGAGCAAGATGAAGGATGAAGTAAAGCAAGAAATGATTGCTGTAGCATCCGTTATGGCTGGCAAAATTATTGCTGGTAACATAGATGAAACAAAACAAAAACAGTTGATTGATGAAGCTTTGAATGAGATGGGTGATGAGACATGGCAAAACTAGTATCCAAAACATATGGAGAAGCGTTATTTGATTTGGCCTTGGAAAATCAGTCTCTTGATATAATAGAAGAAGAAATCAAAGCTGTGAAGATAGTGTTTAATGAGAATACGGAACTCATCAAATTCTTAAATCATCCTAAGATTACGATGGAAGAAAAGGTAGCATTTGTTGAAAATATCTTTAAAGGTAGAGTAAGCGATGATGTTACCGGTTTCCTAGTAATTATTATTAAGAAGGGAAGATATGATGAGATTTCCGGAATCTTTGATTATTTTCTGGCAAAGGTTCGTGAGCATAAAAACATTGGAATAGCTTATGTGACTTCTGCAGTAGAATTAAGCGAGCAGGAGCAAGAAAAGATTAAAAATAAGCTGTTGGCTACAACAAAATATGTTCAACTTGAGATGAATTACAAGGTGGATGCGTCAATCCTTGGAGGATTAATCATTCGCATCGGAGATAGAATAGTGGATAGCAGCCTAAAATCGCAGCTAAACACGCTATCAAAAAATCTCTTTAAGATACAGCTTGGCTAAACATTATAGTAAAAGCGGTACTTAAGGAAGAAATCTGCAGAAAGAAGGTGCTTATCTCTTGAATTTAAGACCTGAAGAAATCAGTTCAGTCATAAAAGAGCAGATTAAGAATTATAGCATGCAGCTTGAGGTATCTGATGTTGGTACTGTTATTCAAGTAGCAGATGGTATTGCTCGTATTCATGGTCTGGCAAACGCAATGCAAGGTGAGCTTCTGGAGTTTCCAGGAGACGTCTATGGCATGGTGTTAAACTTAGAAGAAGATAATGTCGGCGCCACATTACTTGGTGATATAAAGAATATTAACGAAGGTGACACTGTGAAAACAACTGGTAGAGTAGTAGAAGTTCCAGTTGGTGATGCATTGTTAGGCCGTGTCGTAAATGCTCTTGGACAGCCAATCGACGGGAAAGGGCCGATAGAAACAAAAAAATTCCGTCAAATAGAACGTGTAGCTTCTGGTGTAATCGCAAGAAAATCCGTAGATACACCGTTACAGACAGGTATTAAAGCGATTGATTCCATGGTTCCAATTGGACGTGGTCAGCGTGAGCTTATTATCGGTGATAAACAGACTGGTAAGACAGCAATTGCTCTTGATACGATTATCAATCAAAAGGGTCAAAATGTAAAATGTATTTACGTTGCAATTGGTCAGAAGGCTTCTACGGTTACAAATATAGTGCAAACGTTAGAAGAATATGGTGCTCTTGACTATACTACAGTAGTTGCATCTACTGCAAGTGAGTTGGCGCCACTTCAATATATTGCTCCATATAGCGGATGTGCTATAGGAGAAGAATGGATGGAGTCTGGACAGGACGTTCTTATAATTTATGATGACTTAACGAAGCATGCAGCAGCTTATCGTACACTTTCCTTGCTTCTTAAGAGACCACCAGGACGTGAGGCTTATCCAGGTGACGTATTCTATCTACATTCCAGACTGTTAGAGCGTGCTGCTAGATTAAGTGATAAATTTGGTGGTGGTTCCTTGACAGCACTACCTATCATTGAAACGCAGGCAGGTGACGTATCTGCTTACATTCCTACGAATGTTATATCTATCACGGATGGTCAGATATATCTGGAGACCGATATGTTTCACGCAGGTTTCCGCCCAGCGGTGAATGCAGGCCTTTCCGTATCTCGTGTAGGTGGTTCTGCACAGATAAAAGCGATGAAGAAGATAGCAGGTCCTATCCGTATTGAGCTTGCGCAGTATCGTGAACTTGCTGCATTTGCTCAGTTTGGTTCTGACCTTGATGCAGATACGAAAGAAAAACTTGCACAAGGTGAGAGAATTAGAGAAATCTTAAAACAGCCACAATATAAACCAGTGCCAGTTGAGTATCAGGTAATCATTATCTATGCTGCAACAAAGAAGCATTTGTTAGATATTGAGGTTAGTAAAATTAGAAGTTTTGAAAAAGAATTATTTGAGTATATCGATGCGAAGTATCCCGAAATTCCTGTAAGCATTCGGGAAAAGAAGGAAATGGATAAAGAATGTGAGAAAGCTCTAATCACAGCAATTGAAACATTCAAGAAAGAGTTTACGAACTAATAGAGAGGGTGTGAAGCTATGGCCTCAATGAGAGATATTAAAAGGCGTAAGGAAAGTATTCAAAACACCGGGCAGATTACGAAGGCCATGAAGTTAGTTTCTACAGTAAAGTTGCAAAAAGCAAAGGCAAGGGCTGAGAATACGAAACCTTACTTTGACCATATGTATGGTACTGTACTATCAATGCTTCGTAAGTCCGGTAATATATCACATCCTTATCTATCAGCAGGTAAATCAAATAAGAAGGCGATTATTGTAATTTCCTCCAATCGTGGTCTGGCAGGTGGTTATAACTCCAATATCATAAAGCTCGTTATGGGTAGTGATATCAAAAAAGAGGATGCTGTTATTTATGCCGTAGGTCGTAAAGGAAAAGAGGCATTAGCGAGAAGAGACTACCAAATTGCAAAAGACTATTCGGAAGTAATGAATGAACCGACCTATAAAGGTGCTATTGAAATCGGTCAGGCTGTGCTTGATGCATTTGTAGCAGATGAGGTGGGCGAAATCTACCTTGCCTATACATCCTTTAAGAATACAGTAAGTCATATACCGACTTTTATAAAATTGCTACCAGTGGATGTGGAAGCAGCATTACAGGAGGGTGATAATAAAGAGGATTTAAACGAGCGTCTGACTCTAATGAATTATGAGCCAGCAGCAGAAGAAGCATTGAATCTGATTATCCCAAAATACATTAACAGCCTTATCTACGGCGCCTTAGTACAGGCTCTTGCTAGTGAAAATGGTGCAAGAATGCAGGCTATGGATTCTGCTACAAATAATGCAGAAGATATGATTTCTGATTTATCACTTAAGTATAACCGTGCTCGTCAGAGTTCGATTACACAGGAGTTAACAGAGATTATCGCTGGAGCAAATGCTATTAACTAGAAAAGGAGTGACAAATAATTGGCAGATAGTAATAATAAGTTGAAATCGGGCTTAGGTAAGATCACTCAAATCATCGGTGCCGTACTTGATATCAAGTTCGAGGAAGGCAAACTTCCAGAGATATACGATGCGGTTAAGATAAAGAAGAACGATGGAGATACTCTGGTAGTTGAAGTAGCGCAGCACCTAGGTGATGATACCATTCGTTGCATCGCTATGGGACCTACCGATGGATTAGTGCGTGGTATGGAAGCGGAGGGAACAGGTGCTCCTATCAGCGTACCAGTTGGTGAAAATACACTAGGTCGTATGTTTAACGTTCTTGGTAATCCAATCGATGAGAAGGAGCAACCAAAAGACGTAGAATATTTTCCAATTCACAGAAAGGCACCTGCCTTTGAGGAACAGTCTACTTTGACTGAAATCTTAGAGACTGGTATCAAAGTAGTTGACTTGTTATGTCCATATCAAAAAGGTGGTAAGACTGGATTATTTGGTGGTGCTGGGGTAGGTAAAACCGTATTAATACAGGAACTTATCACAAACATTGCAACTGAGCATGGTGGATACTCTGTATTTACCGGTGTAGGTGAAAGAACAAGAGAGGGTAATGACCTTTACTACGAAATGATAGATTCTGGTGTTATCAATAAGACTACCATGGTGTTTGGCCAGATGAACGAGCCACCAGGAGCGAGAATGAGAGTAGGCCTCACTGGTCTTACGATGGCAGAATATTTCCGTGATAAGTCTGGAAAAGACGTACTACTCTTTATTGATAACATTTTCCGTTTTACACAGGCAGGTTCTGAAGTTTCTGCGCTACTTGGCCGTATGCCAAGTGCCGTGGGTTATCAGCCTACCTTACAGACAGAGATGGGAGCTCTTCAAGAGCGTATCACATCGACTAAAAACGGTTCTATCACATCCGTTCAGGCTGTATACGTTCCTGCGGACGATTTAACTGACCCTGCTCCGGCAACAACGTTTGCCCACCTTGATGCAACTACTGTACTTTCTCGTTCTATCGTTGAGTTAGGTATCTATCCTGCGGTTGACCCATTAGAGTCTACCTCGAGAATGCTTGACCCACGTATTGTAGGGGAAGAGCATTACAAGGTATCGCGTGATGTGCAAGAGATTCTTCAAAGATATAAGGAACTTCAGGATATCATCGCTATTCTTGGAATGGATGAGTTATCAGAGGATGAGAAACTTTTAGTTGCGAGAGCAAGAAAAGTTCAAAGATTCTTATCGCAGCCATTCCACGTTGCAGAGCAGTTTACAGGTCTTCCTGGCCGTTATGTTCCTGTTGCTGAGACGATTCAAGGGTTCAAGGAAATTCTTGAAGGGAAGCATGATGATATTCCGGAAAGCTACTTCTTAAATGCTGGTAATATTGATGATGTACTTGCAAGAGTGAAAGCAAACAAGTAGGAGAGGAAGATGGCAGATAACAGTAAAGATTTTAAGTTACAGGTAATCTCTCCTGATCGCATCTTCTTTGACGGAGAGACTGATATGATTGAAGTAAAGACGACAGAAGGTGAAATGGGTATCTTAAAGAACCATATTCCTCTAACTGCAATCTTAACTCCAGGAATTCTTCGAATTAAAAATGGAAGTGAAGAACGTATCGCAGCTCTTCATGAGGGTTTTATTGAAATTCTTGGTGATAGAGTAACGATACTTGCTGAATCGTGTGAGTGGCCGGATGAAATTGACTTAAATCGTGCGAAAGAAGCAAAATTACGAGCGGAAAGACGTTTAAAGGGTACAGAAGGTAATATCAATGAGGCAAGAGCTGAAATGGCACTTCGCAGATCCGCATTACGTATTGAAGTTGTAGAAAAGTATCAGAAATAGAATAAACCTCCATTTCCTGGCAATAATCAAAAGAAAGGAATGGAGGTTTTATTATGCGTGATTTTCAGTTTAGTTATGATCGGAAACGTAGACACATACCGATTCGAGAAGTTCTAAGCAATAAAAGGATGCGTTTTTTAGTTGCCATAGTTATGCTATTGTGGGTTGCAGTCGGGGCACAAATCGTTGTAAATAAAGTATTTATGAAAGATGGAGATATTATCGGAGCTTTTATGAATACGAATTCCGGATTAATGGAAAGTACATTAGAGGTAACTGCAAATTATGGGAATCAGTACTTAACACAGGAAGAAAAGCTATCGCTAATTTCTTATCTCTCGAATGGGTTAGGAATACGATTCGATCAGAAGATAGAAAATTATGAGACGTCAGAAAGAAAAGAAACAGTTTTTATAAGAGAAGCAAAAAGAGCAAAGACGACGATTAAAGTTGTTACGGTGAATGGTAACAGCTCTATTGATGCATTTGCACAAAATTTAGAGAAAGCTTCTGGAGTTACTCAGTATGTAATGGTACGTTTAACAATCTATGAGGATACAAATAATGATATTTTAGAGTATCAAAAGATTATTAAGTCACTGTTTGAGCAGCTAAAAGTAGCTACAACAAATATTAATACTACCTTACAGTTTAGTGGAGCATTTGCAGGGAATCTATTCCTGGAGACAAAAGACAAAATAGCAGATCGTATGATAGATAATTTAAATGGTACAATTGTATACGAAAATCGTCAGAATGATTTGTATACCATCTATGCTTATACTGGACTATTAGATGAGTATATTAAAGTAGATGGAAACAAAATTAATATTCAAGTTGCTATGAATTATGACGAAGAGAATGATACAACAAAAATCTATCTTGCAACCCCTATTATTAGTGGAGACTGGTAAAGATATTACTTATTTGGATATACAATAGAGTTGTTTATGTTTTCTTACAAGAACAACTATAATTAAGAAAACCCGTTCCCTTACAAGAAGAATTGTCATAAAGAAAAAGCTCGTTCTGTGAACTATTCCTTGTCAGGACTATTAAAAATAAAACATGAAGTCTTTTTGAAATTCAAATTGACTTCATGTTTTATTTCTGCTTTTATTATTTCTATTTATATCTTTTATTATTTTTGTAATCCGAAATTACTTCTTTTATTATTTTTGTAATTCGAAATTACTTCTATTCATTATTTTTTATAATTAACTTCCGGAAAATAGTATTCAAAAATGACCATTTTATTCGTTTTCTCATAATAAGCTGAATCATCATTCTTCCGAATTGTCCAAACAGCAGGAATGGCACCCAGAAACTCAGACAATTTTACTAACCAAGCGTTTTTTTTCTTATGGTATGCAATAAAGTGTGGTCTTGCAACAAAGTTTGTTAAAACACGGCTTATGGCATAAGCTTGAAACTTTGTAAGCTGTTTTTTAAATTCATCCGGGCCGGCGCTTAACTGTCCACGTAATATTTCTGGAGCGTTCTTTTTAAACCAAGCTACTATCAAAGGTTGAAAACTTTCTACACAGAAATCTCCTTGGTAGTTTTTTAGAATTTCATAAGCTTTTTCGCAGAGTAAGCTGTTTTTTGGACCATTTTTTAGTTCAACGATTAAAGGCACTTTCCCATTTACTAATTTAAGAACATCAGTAAAAAGTGGAATATGTTCGTTTGTATTACAAAGTGTAAATTGCTTCAATTCTTTATAGGTATAAAAATCCAAACGATTATCAATGCCACAGACACGATTTAAGGTATCATCATGAAAAACTACAATTTTTTTGTCTTTTGTAAATTGGATATCTAGTTCAATTCCATATCCATGTTCTACAGCTTTACGAAAAGCAGCCATAGAGTTCTCTGGAATTGTTTTCGATTTGTTATGAAGACCACGATGAGCATAATTTTTATATTCCAATGGTGCTACCATAGATTTTTGATATTTACCTGGAGCAATTAAGAAGATAACAAGGAGCATAAAAACAATAAGGATTATAAGTAACGTAATTATTACATTCATAGTAGTTTTGCCCTTAAAAATATTACCTAGGGCCATCCTTTCTTTTTGTTTTATAGTTACTTTATTTTAGTTGCAAATGGCATCAAATAGATGCCGTAATATATTTGAATTCTAGCACAAGATTTTATGCCAGTCAACGCTAGCAAAAATTAGATTGTCCTTTTCTTTGAAAATTGCTTGCATTATGTTAGCTGCTTTTATAAGATATAAAAGATGAACTAAGTTTTCTATAGTAAAGTTCAACATATATAGTAAGAAGAACATTAAGGAGGACACCTTATGAAACTTATGTTTGCATCCGATATACACGGTTCTGCATATTATTGTGAAAAATTAATGAATTGTTATGATAAGGAACAACCGGAGAAATTAATATTACTTGGTGATCTTCTATATCATGGCCCAAGAAATGATTTACCAAAGGATTATAATCCCAAGGAAGTCATTCGTATGTTAAATGAAAAGAAAAATGAAATCTTATGTGTCAGAGGTAACTGTGAGGCAGAAGTGGATCAGATGGTATTGGAGTTCTCAGTAATGTCTGACTCTTTGTTACTTTATGTAGATGGAATTACCATCTTTGCTACTCATGGGCATCTATTTCATGAAGAGAAACTTCCTCCAATTAGTGATAAAGATATACTAATTCATGGACACACTCATATTCAAGCAATCCGTAAGATGGAGAAAGGTATGTATCTAAACCCTGGATCTGTTTCAATTCCAAAGGAAGGTAATAAGAATAGCTATATGGTTTACGAAAATGGTACGTTTTTGATAAAATCTTTGGATGGAGAAAGTATTAGAGAATGGAAGTGTGATTTATAATAATAAAAGCACCAAACAGAACGTGATATGATATGCTCCCCTTGTGGTACTTGACAGGGAGCATATCAACGAGAATCTGTTTGGTGCTTTTATTCATGGCAAGGAAAACTTTCAAAAGTGCGCCGCTTATTGTTTGTATAAAACGATGTCGTATCAAAATATTATTACATATTATGAATAAATTATATTAGGCATCTAGCTTCATATCTCCAAACTTAATCCAGTTTTTCTTTCGCATAAATTCCGATACGATAATAGAGATAGCAGCAGGCAAGATAAAATGCATTAGTAGAATTAAACCAATAGAGCCAGCAGTACCAAACGTAGGAACCATGGAATCAAAGGCCATAAACTGCCCTACTAAACCAGAAGTACCCATACCAGATCCTGTAGGGTTATTGGTCATGCCGATGAGTGCAGAAATCGGGCCTAAAATAGCACTAGAGATTATTGCAGGCATCCAGATGATAGGTTTCTTAACGATGTTTGGCATCTGAAGCATACTTGTTCCTACACCTTGTGCAAACAAACCACCTATTTTATTTTCGCGGTAACTTGCAACAGCAAAGCCGACCATATTTGCACAACATCCGATGCAGGCAGCACCCGCTGCAATTCCACCTAATTTTAAAGAAATTCCTAGGGCAGCAGAACTAATTGGGAGGGTTAGTACAATACCCATGATAACAGATACGATAATACCCATTAGAATAGGTTGCCTTTCCGTACCCCAATTGATAAGCTCACCTAAGGCTGTTATAAAATTAGAGATGCCTGGGCCAACTAATAAGCCTGCAATGGAACCGGAAGCAATCGAGGCAATTGGTGTTACAAGGATATCTACTTTGGTTTTACCAGATACCAGATGACCAATTGTAATTGCTATATAAGCAGCGATAAACGCACCTAATGGCTCTCCAGGAGTTGCAAATGCTATCGTTGGTATCGCGCTATCAGACATTAGAAGGGTACCCTTTAAGATATTTGACGCATAGGCACCAACCATTCCAGCGGTGGCAGCGGATAATAAAACCAATGGTGATTCTTTAAACTTATATGCTACACCACAGCCAATACCAGCGCCTGTTAAAATAGTAGCTATTTTACTTATTAAAAATAGCGTATCTCCAACCGTACCGCCAATGAATTTTGAAATCTGTTGCAAGATGGTACCGACAATCAAGGTGGAAAATAGGCCAAGTGCCATTCCGCTTAACCCGTCGATAAAGATTCGATTTAGAATTTTTCTAATGTTAGACATAGTTCTCCTCCCAATGTTTGAAACAACAGCCAAATGTTTCATAGTTATTCTATCGTATAAAAAAGCTGTATATACAGGTGTATATACAGCTGTCTAGACAGAAATATATCATAGACTGAAAAGAATGTCAATCATGTAGTTTTAATCAATAAGATACCCTTTTTCTTTCAATACTGTCTCAATACGGTCTAAAATATTCTCATTATCAGCTTCAACAGTATGATAGTGATTACCTCCTGTTAGCTCTTTTAAAGGAACTGTCTGCTTTTGATTAACCTTAGTAACAAAATCAATCACGTCCTGTTTGTTACTAATGATTAAATCTGCTTCAATTGTTCCATAAATAGCATGGCTAACAATTACATCAAGAATTTTTCCTCCAAGGTCTACGATGGAACTTAGCTCATCTTCGATTTGCGCTGTTGAATGTTTCACATAAAAGCAACGATTTACTTTCTTCGGTTCTTGACAATAAAGGATATAACCTTTCGTAGTAGAAAGGATATTTTTATTGATTGCTCGTAACAAAGCGATATCCTTAACTATCACTTGTCTAGTCACTCCAAGTTGCTTCGCAAGCTCGCTTCCTTGGATAGGTACATTCGCCTCGTTAAGTATCATAAGTAGTTTATCTCTACGTTCCTTTCCCTCCATATGCTTTTCCTTCCTATCATATTTTCTGCACTTACTGCGTACATTTATACACATAAGGTGAATAGAAATTTCATTTTAATATAAATCTTAAATGTAAGAGGCTTAAATCTCTGGAATTAAAGCGGTTACTAGATTTACAGTATGTTCAATTGCCTTAGCTTCAAAGGTTGGATAATCGACGGTTGCACTATTATCTGCCTTATCTGAGATAGCACGAATAATTAAGAATGGTACCTGGTTTAAATACGCAGCCTGAGCGATTGCAGCACCTTCCATCTCGGTACAAAGTCCAGAAAAATTAGTAACTAGTCTATCTTTTTCTACTTTATTTGCAATAAATTGATCGCCTGTTACTACGCGGCCTGTAAATACTGAGATATCTGGATTTACTTTTTTACATAAACTCTCTGCTTTCGTTAATAGTTTTTCATCTGCTTTAAATATTGATGTCTCCATACGAGGGATTACACCGAGATTATAGCCAAAAGCTACAGCATCCACATCATGTTGAAGTGCGTCGGTCGATAGTACAATGTCACCGATATTGATGTCATTATTTAAAGAACCGGCAATACCGGTATTGATAATAGCAGAAGCATGAAATTCATCTACAAGAACTTGTGTACAAATCGAAGCGTTCACCTTGCCAATCCCAGAGCGAACGATAACAACGGCAATATCCCCGAAGTTTCCGCTATAAAAATCCATTCCAGCTTTCTTTGTAATTGTTACTTGCTTCATTTTATTTTTTAATTGAGTTACTTCCTCATCCATTGCACCTATAATTCCAATCATAATATCCTCCATTCTTTTGTGCCCTTTACGATAGTAAAATCATTCCTAATTTTCATGGCATAAACTTTAAGCTAATGGTTTTTCTAGCTTATTATCCTAAATTATTATCATTTATTGTTTTATTATAACAGATTATTTCCTGATTCTACAAGAACTTACCTAGTAAAATCAATCAATGGTCGCTTACTAAAGATTTTTAATTGCAAATTCAATCAAACTGATATAAAATTATGCAATGGGAGTTAGGATAACATATGAAAAGGTGCAAATGTGCCGGAATCGAGGATGAGATGAAATTTAAAACTAGTGGAGTTTGTGCCAACGAAATTAATTTTGAGGTAGAAGAAAAAGAGGGAAAGCAGATTGTTACTGAAGTAAAGTTTACCGGAGGCTGCAATGGAAATCTTCAAGGAATTTCTAAACTTGTAGAAGGAATGCCGGTCGATGAGGTTATCGAGAAATTACAGGGATTAAAATGTGGATTCAAAGCAACCTCTTGTCCGGATCAATTAGCGAAAGCTCTTAAGCAATTAAGCTAGGAGCTATAGCATGGGAGGCAATCTATGAAACGAATTGTTTTAACCGGTGGTGGAACAGCCGGTCACGTAACACCGAATATCGCTTTGATAGCAGGGTTAAAAGAACAGGGATATGAGATACATTATATTGGTTCTTACGAAGGCATTGAAAGAGATTTGATTGAAAAACTTGGTATCCCTTATTATGGAATCTCTTCCGGTAAATTACGAAGATACCTAGATATTAAGAATTTTTCTGATCCATTCAAGGTATTAAAGGGTTATCGTGAGGCGAAAAAGTTACTAAAGAATTTAGATCCGAATGTTGTATTTTCTAAGGGTGGTTTTGTGTCAGTACCGGTAGTACTCGCTGCTAAAAAAAGAAAGATACCAGCCATAATACATGAATCGGATATGACACCGGGACTTGCCAACCGATTATGTATTCCATCTGCTGCGAAAGTATGTGCAAACTTTCCGGAAACTATAAACTATCTTCCTAAGGAAAAAGCAGTATTAACTGGTACTCCTATAAGGAAGGAGTTATTTTCAGGAAACAAGATTAAAGGACTAGATTATTGTGGCTTTACCGCAAATATTCCGGTTCTGTTAATAATCGGTGGAAGTACTGGCGCACTTAAGGTAAATGAAGCAGTACGTAACTTGCTGCCTACCTTATTAAAGCATTTTCAGGTGATTCATTTATGTGGAAAAGGGAAAGTGGATCCTTCGTTTATGAAACAGAAAGGATATGTTCAGTTCGAGTACATTGGAGCGGAGTTGAATCACTTATTTGCAGCAGCTGATATTGTGATTTCAAGAGCTGGTGCGAATGCCATCTGTGAATTATTAGCACTTCGAAAACCTAATATATTAATTCCACTATCCGCAGCAGCGAGCCGAGGAGATCAGATACTCAATGCAGAGTCATTTGAGCATCAAGGATACAGTTATGTAATTAAAGAAGAGGATTTATCGAATGAAACTCTATTACAAGCTGTAAATCATGTTTTTGATAATCAGAAAAGCTATATTGAAGCTATGAAGAATAGTAAACAAAACGATGCTGTAGATAAAATAATAGAATTAATTGAAGAAGTCCGGATAAAATAGATAGAAATTAAAAGTAGAAAAAGCAGAAATCAAATGATGTATTTTGTTTAAATATACATCATTTGATTTCTGCTTTTTTTTATATATAGAATCGACAACTACTTTAAAAAAATTTTACTAGGATTTTTCTTATTCTTATTGGTATTTTTCATAGACATTATTCGACAGAAGATAGGAAGAGATAATGTACAGTTATAAGTTTTGATGAATTTTATTTGCTAGTTTGGCAGCTTCACCATCAGAATAAGAAAGTGTTTCCCAAGGGATTGTAACGCGATCATTCTCATAGCGTGGAATTAGGTGCATATGAAAATGAAATACAGATTGACCAGCTGCTGGTCCATTGTTTTGAAGAATGTTAATACCATCACATTGTAGTGTTTTTTGTATTGCAACGGACAGTTTTTTTGCAACGGAAAGTGCTTTAGAAACCTCAGGTTCTTCAAGTTCGAATAAATTTACAGCGTGCTTTTTTGGTAGTAGTAGTGTATGGCCTTTCGTTGCTGGAGAAATATCTAAAATCGCACGGAAAAGGTCGTCCTCATATACAGTTGCAGATGAAAATTCTCCAGAAGCTAGTTTACAAAAGATGCAGGAATTATCACTCATAAAAACCCTCCATTCAGTTTAAATTGTTTCATTTATTATAATACATTTTTAAATTTTAGCAAGGGAGAATATCCTCTAAATGGCTGAAAATGTCGTATTTAAAGTTGTTATATTTTGTCGTTGCATGTCAACGTGTTGTTGTTGTTTAATATTACAATATTTGCTAAAATATTTGTTGAAAGGGGGCATTAATATGTTAACAATGAAGGATTATGAGCTTTTAAACGAGG
This sequence comes from Lachnoclostridium sp., assembly GCF_031997925.1. NCBI lineage: Bacteria > Bacillati > Bacillota > Clostridia > Lachnospirales > Lachnospiraceae > Lachnoclostridium > Lachnoclostridium sp. The sequence goes on from NZ_DAMADT010000003.1 coordinate 97,203, forward strand.
TGACAAAAGACAACTCGACGGCAGAGTATGTTTTTCGTCGATTTCGTGATGAGCATCGATTTATTGCGACAAGAACAATTCATGAGCTTCGTAACTGGCTTGCTTGCATTCGAAGTTCACTGCAGTTGCTGGAAGATGATTATCCTGAAACATCAGATAGCAATTATATGCAGTATATAAAGCAGGACATGATGGTAGTTTGTGATCGCTTAACAGAATTCGAGCGTTTATACGATTGTATGGAGGAAGAATTAAAGAAAGGTAATTTACTGGAATTAATTCAGTCTGTCGTACAAGAAGTAAATATGGAATATGAAAAACAAGGTGTCTTGTTATCGGTTAGCTATGACAAAAAGTCAGAATGTTATGCAAGCGAATGCTGTTTTGATGAGTTACGAATGAGACAGGTGATGAGAAAATTGTTGCAGGAAGCGTTAAATGGTTTTAAACCTGGAAATCAAATTAAGGTGTCGTTAACAATTAGTTCAGAAAAGAGCAAAAAAGGTAAATGCGTTCATGTGAAAGTGAGTGACAGTGGCGAGTTTATCCACGAGGAAGATATCCAAAATATTTTTGAACCTTATTATAGTACTGGAGAAGATAATACAGGCGTTGGATTTTCGTTTATGAAAATTACCCTACTACGTCATGGTGGCGATGTCATCGCAAATTGTGACAATGAAGAGTCCTACATAGAATTCTACCTTCCGATTACTGCTTAACGATTACAAAGCTATAAGTACACACTTATTATAGAGAATTCGTGACGCCCAGTCACACGATCTCTTATTTATCAGCGCTGCGGGTTCATTTTCTAGAGGTGGATTCGGGTAGGTAAGAGAGTAAAAAAGAGGCTTCTGTTATACGGAAGCCTCTTTTTTACTGTTCAGACATTCTATACACTTTTCCTATCCTGTTTCCTATCTATCTTTTCGTGTTTTTGTTTATAAAATTCCTTCTACGTTCAATCAATTCCTGACAAACAAGTATCTCAATTACATGTTTTAGCCAAACACCAGAGAACGCACTTGGAAGTTTTTCTGGGAAGGCCATAATATCTTCCGTTGATTCATTTTCATTTATTACTTCATTATCCGTTAGCGGTAAGATTCTTTGGTATATTGAATCAACCATTTTTAGAATCGTAGTACGGTCAGGAATTTTATCATAGATGAAACTGCCATCATGATCCAGTCGATTGATTTCTTTTAGAATTTCGTTTCTAAGTCGTTTGAGATGATAGGAATAGAATGATCTAAACATTTCTAAATCCTTTTGATATTGTTCCAATAAATCCTCACAGGTTTCAGCTTGCTCTAATTTGCTTTCTGCAACTTCAACCGCGGTATTGTATGGAACTTTATATGGTTGTGGAATAGAGTAAAAAGGAATTCTTACCGGTGGGGGTGTATTGTTTTGACGCATGATATAATTGTTTCCGTTTTTTGAGTAGCTTGTATAGTAAGGAGGATTGTAATCAACGGAAGACTGACTAATTCGATCATCAAATGGAGACATAAAAACCTCATATTTATATACTCACAAATAATATATGCGAATGATTACAAGACCGATACCGAAGTTTTCTTATCTTTTAATCAAATCTTAAGATGTTTGTAACCTGTTTGTCCCCAGGGCTTATTGCAGTTTACACAAAAAAAGGGTACAATAAGATAGAAGTATGAAAAATCAAGGTTTTTCATTCAGTATTCTTAGCAAGCAAGTTTTTAAGTGTGAAAAATTCGTATTGTCAGCAAGTACGACAAAGAGCAGCGCATACATGCGGTTATAGATGAATTAGATGGGATGGTATCCTAAGATGGATCAAAAAATATATGAGGCATTTGAGAGTGCATTAACAAAAGATTTAGAGCAGATTATTATAAGTAATTCTTCAGATACAGAAAGTATAAGTAAAATAAAAATTCGTCCCGTGCTTTTGAAAAAAGAACTTTTTTTTCAAGCAAGTAGTTTTTGTGGTACTAAAGTTTTACATTCTAATTATGCAAAAGAAGAACTTTTAGAAAAATTGCCAGATTGGTTTTCTGGGCTTTTTCGTCAAGTGGAAATAAAAACTTTATTAAAGCAAGTAAATATACTAATCAGTAAGAAAGGTACAGTTACGGTAAAAACGAAACAGCGTATACTTAAGGATCCACTTTGGAAGTCTAGTGATGGATTACTTGGAGAGGGTAACCTTGAGCTTATCGATCATAACCGTAAGAAACAATACCTATTAAAAGAAGGCGTTGCTATCCCGTTCATGGTGGACTTAGGGATTATGAGTATTGATGGTAACGTAATAAAAAGTAAGTATGATAAATTTAAGCAGATAAATCGCTATTTAGAATTTATTGAAGATATTCTTCCGAATCTTCCTAAGGAGGAAGAAATTAAGGTGATAGACTTTGGATGTGGAAAATCCTATCTTACCTTCGCTATGTATTATTACCTGAAAGAAATCAAAGGGTATCGTATTAAGATAACAGGGCTAGACTTAAAAGAAGATGTCATAAAAACATGTAATGAACTAAAAGAACGTTATGGTTATCAGGAGCTTGAGTTTAGAAAAGGTGATATAAAATCCTATCAAGGTACCAATCAGGTAACAATGGTTGTTACGTTACATGCCTGTGATACTGCAACGGATTTTGCACTTTATAAAGCTGCGTTATGGGGGGCTAAAGTTGTACTATCGGTACCATGTTGCCAGCATGAATTAAATAAGCAGATATCCTGTGATGATTTACAGCCAGTGCTAAAGTATGGTCTTATCAAAGAACGTATGGCAGCTTTAATGACGGATGCAATACGAGCTAATCTCATGGAGGCTCTTGGATACAAGGTACAAATATTAGAATTTATTGATATGGAACATACTCCTAAAAATATCTTAATTCGAGCAGTGAGAAAAGGTAGTCAGCCACCTGCAAAAGAAATACAAAAGAACCTAAATCAACTAAAGAGTACTTTTGAATATTTAAATTGTAACTTAACATTATATCAATTAATTTCTTCCACGAAAGAGTGGACAGAAGATATAGAGGGGAAATAATCGAAAATGAAATTAATCTATCGTATACTAATTTTGCTTGCGATTTTCCTAGGATCTCTTACTTATTTTGGGATGAATATGGAGGAGCAGATTTTTCATTTGGAAACCAAAACAATGGAAATGGAAAATGCAACACTTCCGTATGTTACTTTATTTACGGAGGGACAGGAGATAAATTTATTACATGGCTATTGTTCTGGTCTTGATGTATTAACTGTTCGAGAGTCCATCACACCGATTTCTTCTTCACAAGAACTTGCTGTTTTGATTACTGAAAAAGAAAATTTAGTAAAGAAATTGAAATATGAAGTGATCTCTGTGGAGGATGGAACTACTTTAGAAGAAGGCTCTTGTTTGGTATTTGATAAAGAGCAAGATTATAAAGTTGCTCGTATAAAGTTTAAAGAAACATTAAATAAAGACACAGAATATGTTCTCCGAATCACGTTAATTACGGATCAGTCAAAGCGTATTTACTATTACACGAGAATCAAAGTAATGGATAATTTTTATTTAAAGGAAAAACTTTCGTTTGTGTCAGAGTTTCATAATTCTACCTTTGAGAAAGATAATGCTGACAATATCGGTAAGTATTTGGAAACAAAGCGTGGATTAGAGGAAAATAACTTTGCAAAGGTAAATATCAACAGTAGTTTGGATATGGTTACTTATGGTGACTTAAATCCAGAGCTGGTTCATATGCAAGTGCCAACGATTACAGAGATAGCGAAAGATACAGCTTCTGTTATGCTTCGATTTATTGTGAGTGTGAAGACGGGTAGTGGGTTGGAATATTATACAGTGGAAGAAAATTATCGTTTCCAATACACCTCAAATCGTACGTATTTATACAATTACGACAGGGAAATGGAAGCTATCTTTGACGTAGATCGAACAAGCCTTGCAAAGAGTGAGTTTAAATTAGGAATAACCAATCATCCTGAGGTCGAAGTGATAGCAAACAAGGATAACTCCATTATCTCTTTTGTTCGCGGACGTGAACTATGGTCTTATAGTTTGGCGGAAAATACCATGGTAAAAGTATTTTCTTTTTATCAGAACCAGACAGATTTTGTTCGAGATACATTTGACCAACATGATATCAAGATTTTAAGGATGGACGATGATGGGAATCTAGATTTTCTAGTGTATGGTTACATGAACCGAGGAGAATATGAAGGAAGAGTTGGGCTTATCTTATATTCCTACGACAAGACCGTAGGGCGCATCGAAGAACAGATATATATTCCGATTAATACTACTTATAACATCCTAAAAGAAGAGATAGGTAGTCTTTGTTATCGAAATGATTTTGATGTATTTTATCTTCATATTTTTGATACAATTTATTCTTATAACTTGACTACAGAAACACTAAAAACAATAGCTACCAATGTACCAAAAAAGAAATTATATTTTTCTTACACAAATAAATTTATCGTTTATCAGGAAGATAAGAGTACTGAAGTAAATAAGATTCATATCTTAGACCTTGAAAGTGGTGCATCCAATGTAATAACAACCGGAAATGGTGAGAATCTAAAGTTATTAGGATTAATCGATAATAATATTATCTACGGAAAATTTAAAAATTCAGACATTACAGTACATGAAGATGGTACGGTTTTAGAGCCAATGTATGAAGTCTTAATCGTAGATAGCATGGGAACTGTGAAAAAACAGTATACGAAAGAGGGCTACTATGTTATCGATGCATATGCGCACGATAATGTGGTGGAACTTACAAGAGTAGAAAAAGATAATTCGGTTGGAGTTGGTTATCGTTCTAGCGAGCCAGACTATATCTTAAATCAGCTTACTACCACCAATAATACCGTTACAGTTACAAAGCGTGTAACAGACAGTATGTTAACGGAATATTATATTTCTCTTGGTAGCGATTATGTTATGGAAAAGTTACCAGAGACAAAGAAAACAGTAAATACCATTATCACCGAGGATACAACAGTTCGTGTCAGTCGTCCAGAAGATTATCGCTCTTACTATATTGCGTACTCTTATGGTAAAATCATTGAATTTACCAGTGATGCTGGAAAAGCCATACAAGTTGCAGATGAACAGGTGGGAATTGTTATGAACCATCTTGGGCAAGTAATCTGGCAAAGAGGAGCGAAGCCAAGCAAGGCACAGATAACAAATGTATCCCAATTTACGAAAGAGAGTGGCCTTACCAGTCTGCAGGCGTGTATGAAAATGTTGCTTCAGTATAAAAATGTTGATGTAAATACTGCAAATTATAATAAAAATGAGCAGACAGCCGTTGAGTATTTGAAGGCGCAGATGAAAGCAACACCAGTAGAACTACGTGGTATTACGTTAGATGAAGCTCTTTATTTTGTAGGAAAGCAAAGACCTGTCATTGCTTTTAAAAATTTAGAGGAAGCAGTAGTAATAACAGGATATGACAACACTTCTGTCACAGTGTTAGACCCATCCACAAGGGGAGAAAAACGATGGACTCTGAAACAGGCGGAAGAAACTTTTGAAAGTGCAAACAGTATATTTATTACTTATGTTGAGTAAAATGGAGGAGAATTGTAATGAAACTTTTAACAGCGGCGATACCGTGTTATAATTCAGCAGCATACATGAGAAAGGCGATAGAGTCTATATTAGTTGGTGGTGAGGATGTTGAAATCATTATTGTAAATGATGGCTCCAAAGATGAGACTGCTGAGATTGCAAGTGAATACGAAAAGCGTTATCCTACAATTGTGAAAGCAGTAAATCAAGAAAATGGAGGGCACGGTTCTGCTGTAAACACCGGTTTAAAAAATGCAACTGGGATGTATTATAAGGTTGTTGATAGTGACGACTGGCTTGAAGAGGAAGCATTATTAAAGGTATTGAAGGTTTTAAAAGAAATGGTGGCTGAGGGCCGATATGTGGACATGTTTATTGCAAATTATGTTTACGAAAAGGTTCACGAAAATAAACAAAAGGTCATAGATTATACTACTGCGCTTCCTCAGCATAAAGTGTTTACTTGGGATGATGTTGGACAGTTTCAGCAAGGAAAATACATGTTAATGCATTCTGTAATCTATCGAACTGAACTACTTAGAGAGTGCAAGTTAGAGTTACCGAAACACACTTTTTATGTAGATAATATATTCGTTTATCAACCACTTCGTTATGTAAATACTATGTATTATATGAATGTTGACCTTTATCGATACTTTATAGGAAGAGATGATCAATCGGTTACCGAGGCTAATATGATAAAACGTATTGACCAACAGCTTAGAGTAAATAAGATAATGATTGATTCCGCAGATGTAATGTCAATCGAGAATAAAAAACTTCAAAGGTATATGATTAAGTTTTTAGGAATCATTATGACAGTATCTTCGGTGTATCTAATTAAAGAAGGATCTGAAGAGAGCCTCAAAAAAAGAGATGATTTATGGAAATATCTAGAGGAGAAGGATAGCGAACTTTGTAAGAAGGTTAGTTCGGGAATTTTAGGTACAACCATGAAGTTTAAAACGAAAGCAGGGCATAGTATCGTTAAAATGGGTTATTCTATTTCTAAGAAAATTTTTAAGTTTGGATAAAAAAATGGTGTTGTTAAGGGTAATAATACCTTAACAACACCTCTGTTACTATCATATAATAGTTTGTTAACTTTTATCAAATTGTTGATTTTATACGCTCTTTTTTCTTTTCAAAAATTTTCGCATAATCTGGAACGTATACCAAAAGATACATGACACTCGATAATAAACTTGCGCTAATAACGTCGAATACGGAGTGTTGTTTTAAAAATACGGTAGACATACAGATTAATATGGAGAGAATTACGGTAGGAATTGTGATATAGCGTTTATCCTTAAGGGAATCGGTATGGAATACTGCAATGCAAACTCCAATTGAGTTGAAGGCATGTATACTTGGGCAAACATTTGTACAAGTATCAGTCCGGTAAAGGTTACGAACAATATCGATTAAGATATTGTCACGACCTATGGTAGCTAAATCTGGACGTAGGTCCTGCCCGTTTGGCCAAATGGTATATATTAATAAGCATACAGTCATACCAATAAATAAAAAAGCAGTGGAACGATAATATTCTTTTTTGTCCACAAAAAATAAGTAGCCAACAACTAAAGCGATGAAGCCAAACCACATATAATAAGGAATAACGAATAATTCATTAAATGGAATGTAATCATCAAGTTTAATATGAACGGAATGATAGGTTACAGTAATTGTTTTTTCTAGATAAATGAACCATGGAGCATAGATAAAGAAATAAAGTAATACCCATGCATGTTTGTATTTTTTTATGAATGTATTCAAGTGAACACGACCTTTCTTGAATGGGACTATATACTATCGTTTTCGTAAATCGTTGTGATTATAACATATTTCTATTATTGTAACAATAGATTTCTTAATATTGTATTGAGTAACATTATGAAAAAATTCTTAAATCTGTCAACAAATTATTAAAATAGAAAAAGGAGAATCTATGAAACGAGTATTTTTAATTGTCTTAGACAGTGTTGGTATTGGCGAAATGCCAGATGCAGCGAATTATAAAGATGAAGGTAGCAATACCCTAAAAGCAGCCGCTAAAAGTGAATTTTTTTCAACCCCAAATTTAGAAAAGTTAGGACTTTTTCATATGGATGGGTTAACTGATATGGCTAATAGTAAAGTGGTACCTCAAGCTACTTATGGAAGAATGACAGAAGCGTCGAAAGGGAAAGACACAACCATCGGACATTGGGAAATTTCAGGAATTATTTCTGAAAAACCGCTTCCTACATTTCCTGAAGGGTTCCCAAAGGAGCTTTTAGAGGAATTTGAAAAGAGAACAGGTAGGAAGGTAATTTGTAACAAGCCGTACTCAGGTACTGAAGTAATCAAAGACTATGGGAAAGAGCATGTGGAAACAGGCGCTTTAATTGTCTATACCTCCGCAGACAGTGTATTCCAGATTGCAGCACATGAAAGTATAGTGCCAATTGAGGAATTATATCGCTATTGCGAAATCGCAAGAGAAATTTGCCATGGGGCAACAGGAGTTGGTCGTGTTATTGCAAGACCATTTGAAGGGGAGTATCCAGACTATAGAAGGACTGCAAAGCGTCATGACTATTCTTTACAGCCACCAAGAGATACTATGCTAAATCAGTTAAAAGAGGCAGGTTATTCTGTACTTGCAGTTGGTAAAATAAATGATATCTTCGCAGGTAGTGGTGTTACGGAAATGGTTTATACAAAGAATAATGCAGAAGGTATCGAAGAAACATTAAAATATCAAAAGAAGGAATTCGAAGGTTTATGTTTTATTAACTTAGTTGATTTTGATATGGTATATGGTCATCGTAATGATGTGGATGGCTATGCGAAGGCGTTATCTTATTTTGATGAGCAACTTCCAAGATTTTTAGAATCAATGCAGGAAGAGGATATCTTAATGATTACCGCTGACCATGGTTGTGATCCGTCCACTCCTTCTACAGATCATTCCAGAGAGTATACACCATTAATTGTTTATGGAAATCAGATTAAAGGAAATACTAATTTAGGAACAAGAAAAACTTTTGCAGATATAGGATCTACCATTTTAGAGTACTTTAATGTTCCAAGTAGAATTCAAGGAGACTCCTTCTTAGAGGAATGTATGAAAAAATAAATTACTACAATAAGAGATGGTCTGAAAGATTATATTTTCAGACAGGAAGTTTATGCCTACAGAATACTTGGTAAGGCTTCGTATTGAAACTTACGCAGGAATGGAGATAACATGAAGTTAGTGATACAAAGGGTAAGAGAAGCGAACGTGGTAGTTGATGAAAAGGTCATTGGTAAGATTTCAAAAGGATATGTAGTTCTCTTAGGTATAGGGAAAGAGGATACTAAGGAGACGGCTGATTTTTATATAAATAAATTACTAAAATTAAGGATCTTCGAAGATGAGCAAGGTAAGACAAATCTATCATTAGCGGATGTATCTGGAGAGCTCCTTATCATATCTCAATTTACCTTGTATGCAGATGCAAGTAAAGGAAACAGGCCGAGTTTTATCAATGCTGCTGCTCCAAAAGAAGCAGAAGAATTATATGATTACTTTGTTATGAAGTGTAAACAACTTGGGGTTACAGTTGAGACGGGAAGATTTGGTGCGGATATGAAAGTGTCCTTAGTAAATGATGGACCTTTCACTATTGTACTGGATGAATCAATAAAGAAATAAGCGAATAGAGAAAACTCTCCAGAAAGGTAAATAGATTACGTTCTCTGGAGAGTTTTTTACATGAGATAAGAGTATAAAATTTCTATAGATGCATTAAAAGTCTAATTGAATATTTCTTTGTATACCATAAAAGTCTACCTTAATTTTATGAATACCATAAAAGATTACTTCGATTTTCTATGGATACTATGCAAGTCTACTTAGTAGCCTATTTTAATTTTTCTGGATATTATGTATGTATATTTAACTAGCGTAGCAAGTATCGTCTATCAGTTTGTCAGAGATAACATCAATAAGGTGTACCGGAAAAACCTTATGTTTGATTAATAAATCAAGGATGCTATTAACGTAAGCTTTATCCTTGCTGATGTTTCTAACTACGGAATCATTTAATAGCTCAAGATTCTGATTGTAGAGCTCACAACGAATTCCATACTCCCATAGCTCGTACTCCTCAAAATATGGATTTACCGAGTAGAGCAATTTATACCTGATCGTATAATTGTTCTCGGATACAGACCATTGCTCTGGATTTACGAATTCATTGTCAAGAGTTACGGGGTTTGTTGTTTTGTTTGTGTTCGACATATGTTTCATCTCTCTCCTTACGCAAACGATGGTACCATCGCTATTTTTATTTCAGTAACTTATTAAAGTTACTGTGTCAAGCAAGTTAAATCTTAGATTTCTTGCTTGTTACACACGTCTTGTAAATTTCTAACATTTGCCCATTTGTTTTATTATAATTTCTATTTCGACATCTTGATATACCACTTTGGTTGATAAGTCGAATAATGTAGAAACAGCATCTAACAAACTTAGCATTCACAAATGTGGGCCCCCTAGTTGTTCATTATAGTAATAGTGAAGCAACTCCACACGTGAACTAATATTAAGTTTATTATATGCATTAGAAAGAGTCCGTTTCACAGTTCCAACGGTGATTCCAAGTTTGGAAGCGATATAACTATTTTTCTCTCCTTCTGCTGCAAGGATAAGGATTTGCCTCTCTCTTGGAGTTAATGATACGTTACTTCCGGAATTTAATCGAACCTGTTCGGTATTATCTACAATAATAACGAATACTTTCCGTATGAGTTCTTGATGTAAAATAGGTATTAAAATTAATTTGAAGTAAAAGTTTATTCTCCCATGAGGCAAAGTCACAGGAGATTCTAAAGTAGTACGCTTTTCAAAAAGTTTAACCCAATGTTTACTTTCTAGCAATGCAGGTACACTAAATTTGGAGTACTTTTGCAGGATATCAGTCATTACAGGGTTAATACGTTCAATCGAAGCCTCTTCTTTTGATTCAACCCTTAATACAGCAACTGCGTTTGTAGTTGCGTGAAAAAGGGCACTATACTCTTCTAATAAGTCCGCCGCTATCTTTTTTGCTTCAACCTCAGCAGTTATATCTCTGGCACAACAAAGTACCTGTCGATAATTATGCTGCTGCAATGGGACGAAAGTGACCTCAAGGTGATAGGCTCCATTGCTTGGTACACTGTATTTTGTAATATCTTGTTGTGAACACATGTAGTGAAGTGTAGCTCGATAAGTCTTACCAAATCCAAGTGCATGTGTAACATTGTTAGTAATGAAGTGAAATACATAAGGTGGTACAATTTCGTTTAATTTTTTTTTCTCTACATCTATTTTTGAAAGCTTAAGATAGTCGAGAAACGGTGAATTATATGTAGTTATCTGCAGTTCCTTAGGATCAACTAGTTGAACTATAAATAAAAGATCATTCATAGAATTGTATAAAGCATAATTTAGATTCTGAGTTGAATCTAAATTTTTTAGTGTCATGGGAAGATATATTAATGTAGCAAAACAAAAGTAACAAATATTGCCAAGATGTGGTACCAATACTACCGATATAACATACTGTAAGAACTTATCTTTTATTTTTACCTTCTTATGGCATCGAAATGTATTATAGTCAGAATCTAGTTTCCGTAGTGCTTTCTTAAACATCTGATATTCTTTTCCCTCAATGAAATCTTTTAATGGTATAGGTGGAACAGTAGAATAGGGAATATTAAGAAACTGATTAAAACGTTCATCAGAATAGGATAGCATTAATTCATCATCTTTCCATTCTATGATGAACGTAGCCATATCTTGGTTATGTACATATTCGGATTGCATCATGACCTCCTTATGCCGAAACGCTATTGCTATTATAACATGAATATGGAAAAATTACAAATAAATAACAGATAAAGTCACAATTTGGTAACAAATAATAGGAAAAGTTTTGGTTTATTTTGTCGAAATAGACTTTTAGAGAAAATGAGGTCCATATTTGTAGAAATTTCATTAGACATTTCACTATTTGTGATGATTTATTTGAAAAAAATCTATAGTAGAAAAAAATAAATTTTTATACCAAAACATAATTAGGAATAAAAAATAACTTTTAGGCTCATAGTTTATGGAACAAATCCGTTACAAGAATAGCTTACTTAACTATAGTTTCATAGTTGAAATTTTTTATCCGTGGTGCTATAATTACTAAGTCGCATTTAGTGTGAAATGCAGTTGTGGCGGAATTGGCATACGCGCATGATTCAGGTTCATGTTCAGGCAACTGAGTGTGGGTTCAAGTCCCATCAACTGCAGTATAGAAAAACAGCCGGAAAACCATTGATTTTACTAGGTTTTTCGGCTGTTTTATTTTTAGCTTCGTTTTTCGAATTAATGCGAAAACGCATAAAAAAATTTAGTCAAATGGTTGGCAATGCCATCATAACAGCTCTAGAATTTGTTTCTGGTATAGATTTTTTTGTGGATGTGCTTTGTAGAAATCTTTTGCTTATAGTATACCACTCGCATCAGTATAGTTTAAGCTATGAATTCAACATGGTTAATGTTATCATAATTGACAAATCGAAGAAAAGTGCTAAAGTAGACGCAAAGGCATGACGATAATAACTTATGATGATATATAGATAATTGATGTATCAAAGTGAGGCATATCAAGAATTGAAACATCAATGTGAGATAATGAATAGTTACTATGAATGCTTGATAATCTTTCATTATAAAAGTTAAGAACATAAGGAGAAAGGAGTAGCAGAATGTTTGAGAAAAGAATAGGAAAGAGTAAGGTTGTTAGAAGAATAGCATGTTTTAGCACAGCATTTTTACTAGGGATAACTAATGTTGGCGGGACTCTTGATTTACATAGTATAGAAACAGCATATGCAGATACAGTAACTGAACCTAAAGTGGTTAGTCTTGTTGCATATTATACGGGTACTTCTGTTTTGGTAGGAGATAACATTGAACCGGAAAAATTAAAAGTAACGGCGTATTATGAGGACGGTACTTCTAGTGAGGTGAAAGGCTATACGTTAGCTACCACTAAAGTTACGCAGGTTGGATCTAACGAATGTATCGTTATTTACAAAGGTAAAGTAGCGAAGTTTTATATTACAGGAAAGACATTATCTAGCTTTCGTGCTTACTATTATGGATCAACCGTAAGTGTAGGAAACTCCGTAGATCCAAGAAAAATTACAGCAACGGCTGTATATAGTGATGGAACAATTGAAAATGTTGAGGACTTTAACATAGTAAATAAAGTAATTACTTCAACTGGAAATAATACGATAACTTTAACTTATAAGGGATTAACATATAATATTACAGTATATGGTACATCTCCAAAAGAACTTTTAACACTCTATGCAACCTATACAGGGGAATCTGTAATGATTGGTGGTGGTGTTGATCCAAGGAGGTTAGAAGTAACAGCGGTTTATAAAGATGGTTCCACTGAAACAATCAATAATTATTCCTTAAGCCCTGAAATAATAACAAAGATTGGTGTACAGCTTGTTGTGGCATCTTATCATGGATTATCTGCTCCTTTTCAAGTAACTGGAGCACAAAAGGATATTGTCAGCTTAAAGGCTACCTATAAGGGAGATCCAGTTGGTGTTGGATATTCCGTTCGTAAAAGTGATGTTGAAGTAATAGCGACATATAGTGACGGTACGAAACAACAAATAACCGACTTTAGACTATCGTCTCCAACAATAACTTATGAAGGGTACCATATCGTGATTGCTGAGGCTGGTGGAGCATCCTCTGAATTTATTGTTCAGGGTGTAGCAGCACAAAACATCACCTTTTCGAATGCTCTCAAATTTGATATAGTAAATGGAAAATACAAAGGTAAAGTTGATGTTAACTTACCAAAGAACTTAAATGCATCTTTATTTACGGGAGAAAGTTTACCAGCAAGCTCTGTATCCAGACTCCTATCAAGGATGGTAAGCAAAAGTGAATTCATTGCTTTTGAAATAGGTATCAAAGATGATGACGATTCAGATAGTGTAATAGATGAATTTCCGCTAATTATGCGTGTAACAATCCCAGATGGATTTAATGTCAAAGATTGTGAGATTTATTATACACCGAACAGAAAGTCTATTATCGGTAAAATGAGTACTGATATTACTGGTGCAAAAACTTTACAGTGTACCATCTATAGCCCAGGTACTTATATCCTTTCGTATTCGAAAAAATAGGCTAAGATACTTAAGAAAGAGCATTTTATAAGTGCGATAGAATGGAAGATAATACATTCTAAGTTTTTAAAAATATTAAAAAAAGTACTTGCAATTTGAAAATAATCATGTTATATTAATATCTGCCCGTTGCAACAGACGGGCAGTATTTCATAAAGAAAATACTTTGCAGTCGTGGCGGAATTGGCATACGCGCTAGACTAAGGATCTAGTCCGGGTTGACTGGGTACGGGTTCAAGTCCCGTCGACTGCAGTATATAGCGAGGAAAACTCGCAAGGAAAAAGGAATCGAACTTTCGGGTTTGGTTCCTTTTTTTGTTGAGTCGATAGTCGGGAGAATCTATGTAAGCACTGGAAGTGTGGTCGATTGAAATGACATAAAAGATTTCTGAAAAATTAATTCTTTGTTTCGGGGTAAGTCTTAATCATATAATTTTGTAACCATGGGGGTATTTCATACGATTTTTTATGAGTAAAATTTTCTAAAGTTTTAGTTCCAAATACATCTACTTTATAAGTGATTTCATCATCACCTACGGGATTATGTGCACCAATCACTGGTGTTGTTTCAAATGTGATGTGGATATTACCAAGTTCTTTTTTAATATCTTTTATCTTAAATTCATAATTGAAATATTCTAATCCATCCGAAAAGTAATTATCATAGAATTTATTGCTATCTGTAATGATATTGTTCATAAATAAAGCAATGATTAATTCATCTTTTATTTCAGACTTGGTAGTTGACTCGATACTAAATGTTGTAATTACGTGATTTTTCCGTAAATACAAAAACATTTCAAATAGTAATATACCTAATAAAATTAGTATAACAATGAATTGCCATTTTTTATTATGCTTCATGACTTCACCTTTAACATTGATATAATACAATATATTAATGCCACAGATGTTTATTCGTCTTGTAATGGAGAAGCAGACTACATATACGAAATGGAAAGTTTTACTCGCAAGTTTTTTCAAAGCATTGACTTTGACGTTAGGTCAAGTGATATAATTAAGAAAAAAATGGAGGACGTGGGTTATGGACTTAATGAAAATCACAGAAGTAACGGAAAAGTTCGGTATATCCTCAAGGACACTGAGATATTATGAGCAGGTAGGTTTGCTGCAAAGCGAGCGTCCATCTTTTGAAAAATACCGCTTCTATGACAGTGAAAACATCAGCCGGTTAAAACAGATTCTAGTGCTGCGGAAAATGCAGATTCCAATCAAGGATATTCTGAGAATATATGAAAATCAGGACATGGAAATTCTGGTGCAGAGCTTTGTCAAACGAATTGAAGAAATCGACGATGAAATTAATACCCTTTTTCAGCTTAAAACATATATCAACGATTTTTTAAATGCCATGATCGCACACGGAATCACGCAAATTTCTGCTTTGCCCCTGCTCTATGAAAAGGTGGAAGCAGAGCTGTTATCCATTGAAAAACGGGATTTATCCATAGAAAAGTTGAGTTTTCTTTCAGATAAGCTGGCGAAGCCACTAGATATGGATATTGTGGTATTACCGCCAATGTTTGCAGTAACTTCTGTACAGACAGACAGCGAAAATTCAGACATAGAGGCTTTTTGGGACTGGCTTTCTGCAAATCAAATTCCATTTGGCAAGCCAGGAAGCCGAACCTTGTTCGAGTATCAGCATGAAGATGACATTGTCTTCATGCAAAAGTTAGATGGGCCGATCCCGAATTGTCCGTTTGTATGCAGGAAATTTTCTGGGGGTTTGTTTGCAGTTTCTTCTGCTTTTACAGATGAAGATTTAGGAGCTTTGCAGTACAGAATGATACAGGCATTTGACGATAACTCAAATTATGAAGTGGATTTTCAACACAACGGAAACTTACGACATGATACGCTTATTGAGTCGGTATATTCTCCAGATAACAAGCGCGAACGGGTGAATAGTTATCTACCTGTAAAGGAGCGCAAGCCGGACTTTTCGGATTACGTTAATTTTGAACAAATCCACGATATAACCTTTGAAGAAATAAAAAAGTCTAACCCTGTTTTACGTGAATATGACGTGGATTTTCATAAAATCACTCCGATTTACTATCCGCATTATCAGGTTTTGGAGAATGGTGAGGCAGAGTTTATAGCATGGATTTCTGAAAGAAAGCTTGATACGAATGTAGCTGTTAGGTTGCCTTTTCGCATTGATATTGAATTTTTATCAGAAAAGAAAAGCGAAGAATTCCTTTGGGGAACTACCGAAGGGAGTTTGTGGTTTTCCCACGGAAGCTGCACCTACACGATGAATGCTGAAAACTATGCTGAAGAAGCACTGAAAAAACATGCTATCACCTTCCGGCAACCTGTGTTAGGTAATGAATTATTGTATCCCCATATCGGAGACATTCCACACGACCAATATAATAAACTAACATGGATGGTTGGCGAAAAGCATTTTGCGGTGATTTTAAATGACGAGGTTCGCTTTTGCGGTATAAACTTTCCTTACATGGAAATGGATTTACATTTGCAAGCACCTCAGACGATAATCATCGGCACAAACGGGCAGGGAAAGAAGGTGTTTCGCTCTATTAAAATTTCGCAGCTTAAAACTACACCAAAAACATATATAAAGCAAGGAGTATTAAGTATGAATGTAAAGCAAAGTAATAATGTTCTACCGAATTTAAGGCAAATCGTTCACCCTGAATATGGTCAAAATTATTGGTTCAATGGCTGTGCGGCTTATTTGATGGAATGCTTAGGCCAAAATGAGTTTGACTACAGTTTTTTTGCAGGTCTGACAGGGGAGAATTTTACGCAGGTTTTCTCCAAAAATCATTTCAGAGGGAATGGTGTAGTCGATTACTTTCTCAGCGAAAAAGATAACCATCATTTTATTGAGTCGATTTTTGAAAGGTGTGATTATGCCAGCACTTTTGTTCCTTTGAAACAAATTTTAAGCAACCGTGAAATGTATGTACAGATGCTGATGGCGTATATCGACAAGGGCCTGCCTGTGATTTTGAATGATT
Organism: Lachnoclostridium sp.; assembly: GCF_031997925.1. Taxonomy (NCBI): domain Bacteria; kingdom Bacillati; phylum Bacillota; class Clostridia; order Lachnospirales; family Lachnospiraceae; genus Lachnoclostridium; species Lachnoclostridium sp. The sequence goes on from NZ_DAMADT010000003.1 coordinate 114,048, forward strand.
ACGGCAACAATCCGCACAACCGTCCTAGTTGGGGTGTACTCGTTGGCTATGCGGATTATGGAAAAACCTTGCTCTATATGGGCGGTGACGGAACAGAACCCGATTATATCTCTGTGGAGGATTTACTACCAAAAGGATATAAGGAAGAGGGTCAGCATTGCCATGGATGGCTGTTTATCGGTGAAAAAGAGGAAAAAAAGGATTTAGCAGGAATTTATCGAGAGAGGATTTTATCTTTACCGCAATTGCTCACTTTTGAAAATGAAAACTACTGTTTTGGTGCAAAAGCATTCTGTACATGGGCAAAAAGCATAGATGAGGGCTTATTTGAGCAGATTATGCCAGAAGACTTTGACGACTGGGGGATGCATACGGCTTATGTATGCTGTCTTGCCACTAACAGCAGTGTTATCAAGGTTTTTTTGGAGAAGGCGCTGGCTCTTAATCCAGATTTAATCTTTATTCAGGATATGATTGCGCTGTACGAGCAAATGGGGCGATATTGGAATAATGATAATGGTGCGGATTTAGAAGCTTTGGGCGGTGGATTTAATGTGACGCTGGATGCCCTGCAGGATAGGGATAGGCGTAAAAAAATTGCGGATAAGCTAAGAAGATTTGCAGTTTGTATGGACGAGGTGGTGTCAACAATTGACCAATTCAAGGTGGAGTCCTAGACTTAGTTTTCTAAGTTGACGATATAATTTTACACCTCATCCCAAGAATTTAAATTAGTTTGAATCAATTGTCGATTTATGCAATATTATGTTCCTATAGGTCGCTTTATTTATTGACTAACAATAAAAATTGAGATATATTGGTAATTATAATCTTACCAAGGGGGAACTATATAATGCAACAAAGGAAAAAGGCATTTAAGTTATTAACGATTTGTATGATGTTTATGTTTTCTATGTTATTCACCAGTGTACTAGCAAAAGCTGAACAAGCAAAGCCGGAATTAAGTGTTTCTGAAATCACAATAGGAATTGGAACATACGGAAGAGGATTCATTTATCATAAAACCGATGATAAGTATGCAATATCTGTAAAGAATCCGTTAGAAGATGCCCAATACTCATTTACATCCAGTAACAAAGATTTTGTAACTGTTAAGAAAAGTGGATCAAAAGCATATCTTACAGGTGTAAAAAAAGGTACTGTATACATTACCTGCAAGCAGACTTTAGATGGTCAAACTACAACATTAGGTAAGTGTAAAGTTATCGTAAAGAATGCGACTCTTAAACCAACGAAACAAGTCAGTGGTCTGGTACTAGGCTCTGGTAAATTTGGAAGTTGGGTTGCAGAACCTCTTTGTTATATTGAAAATCGTATACCCGATGCCAAATATACTTATACTACCAACAGCAAAAATTTTACCTTGAAAGATGAAAAATATAATGAAACACAAGCAGGAGAAGGATACTTTGGTTTTAAGCAAGCGTATACTGCAAAGAAATCCGGCACTTATACAGTAACTGTAAAAGAGACCTATAAAGGTAAAACAAAAAAGATTGGAACTTTTAAGGTTATAGTTCATGATTTAGAAATTCCAGAAAATTATCCTATGGAACCAAATGCTTCTATCTATTATGACGATATAATACGCTATTCGAGATATGATAAGGAATATTTCATTGAAGGTGATGGCTTTGACGCAAGAAAGAAAACATCAAATAGTGTGGTTTATATTGAAGAAAATTGGTATGGTGCTCCCTGTATTTATTCTTTAAAAGATGGAACTGCTACTCTTAAAATATATGAAGGAACAAATGAATCAAATAAGAAATATATTGGTTCTTGTACAATTAAAGTAACAAGTGATTACATCGCATTTAGTGATAAGCAATATACTGCCGTTGTAGGCGTTAAAAGGAATGATATTTATTTTAGAACAGGATCTAAAACTAATTTAAATGATATTAAAATAACCTCTTCCGATGAAAGTATATTAACTGTAAAATTCTCTGGCGAAAACGATTGTTTTAATATAATTACTCATAAAGCAGGGACAGTTACTATTAGTGCAAAAAAAGGGAAGGAGAAAATATCTTGCACTATTACTGTTTATGCGTCAGGGGAAGAATTTCAAAAAGCTATGGGATATTATTAAAAATAAAGAAAAGATTGGTACTCTTCTAATTATCTTATGATTGTATTTTTAATATAATTATATCCTTTCGCTCTTAATAAAAAGCGGAGTATGACTCATATTTTTATGAATCATACTCCATTATTGATTTAGGGCTATTATTATGTCCCACTTGACATCAACTTACTCAATAGGAATTTTACCTGATGGCTATTGAGCGTTTCAACATCTTTCTTGTTGTAAAGATTAAAAAAATGATATAATATTTGGATAGATTTTAACCTCATCAGGGAAGGACTTGCCTGTTTTAAAATGCCATGGAAAATGAGGTTATGAGCAAGTAGCGTAAGCGGATTGCGAATATCCGCTTTGACTTTCATTAAAAATATAAAAACAAGTAAATTCATGGAGAAAATCAATGTCAGAAAACTTAGAACAAGAAAATATAAAAAAAAGACAAAAACGAATGGCAGTTATTAATGACTTGGCATGTTATGGCCGTTGTGCACTTGCTGTTTCCATACCAATAATATCAGCTATGGGAATTGAATGTTGCCCGATACCAACTGTTGTTTTATCTACCAATGGTGCATTTGAAGGGGTAGTGTCAAGGGATATGGCTTCGTTTCAGGACGAAGCATTTCAACATTTTTATTCATTAGATATTAATTTTGATGGTGCAAGTAGTGGTTTTCATAACAATATCAATCAATTACAAGCAACTGAAAATTTCTTTAAAGGTCTACGAAACTCTGATAAGCAGACCTTGATTTTTGTTGACCCTATTATGGGGGATCATGGGAAGTTGTATTCGGTATCTACGGAAGAGGTTTGTGTAGGATATCAAAGGCTCCTATCCTATGCAGATGTAGTCACACCAAACCTAACCGAATGTTGTAGATTATTAGAGCTACCATATCCAAAAGAAACCCTAACGCAGGAAGAGTTAAGTTTGATGCTTCAGAAATTACATGAACTAGGACCGAAATATATCGTAATTACTGGACTTGACTACGGAGATCATATTGGAAATATGGTTTCAGATGGTAAAAACACAGAGTTAATCATGACGCCTCGTATTGGAAAAGAGCGTAGTGGTACTGGTGATGTATTTATGTCTGTGCTAGCAGGAAGTATGGTTTTAGGAGCGACTTTTAGAGAAGCAGTAAAAAAGTCAGTAGAGTTTTTATCAAAAACTCTTACGGTAACACAAGGATTTGACATTCCATCGAGAAATGGTGTGTGTTTTGAGTTGTGTCTAAAAGATTTATAATTTATAAGAGCTCTTAAGATTAGATTGGCAAAACGTCAATTTAATCTCTTAGGGCTCATTTTCTTTAATTAAGCTAGTTGTTTGTTATATATAATTTATTCATGCATTTTTTCTTTTCGTTTTGAGAAACACTAGAAAGAGAAGTGCAGAAAGATTTATTTGATAAAACGGGGATAATATGGTAAATTTGTTTTATATGTTTTGTAAAACATAGGAAATGTAATCTTAGGAGGGTCGTATGGAACAATATGTGAATAAATCGCAGCAAATAATAGATGAAATACGTAAAGTAGTTATTGGAAAAGATGAGATCATTCGAAAAGTATTAACTGCTATTTTAGCAAAAGGTCATATTTTAATTGAGGACATCCCTGGAGTTGGGAAAACAACACTTGCATTGGCATTTTCAAAGGCTATGGATTTAAACTATCATCGTATGCAATTTACACCGGATGTTCTTCCTTCTGATGTTCTTGGATTTCATATTTATGAAAAAAATAGTTTAGAACCACGTTTTAAAGAGGGAAGTGTTTTTTGTAATCTCTTTTTGGCAGATGAAATCAACCGAACATCCTCAAAGACTCAATCTGCTTTGCTAGAAGTTATGGAAGAAGGCAGTGCTACCGTTGATAGTATTACAAGAGAAATTCCAAAACCTTTTGTTGTTATAGCTACTCAAAATCCAATTGGATCTGTAGGTACGCAGATGTTACCAGAATCTCAAATGGATCGATTTATGGTTCGCTTGTCGATGGGATATCCAGATATCCGAAGTGAAGTTGAAATTCTAAAGGGTAGGAATACCAATGATCCGCTTAATATGGTGGATGGTGTAATAGATGCAGCAGAATTAGTATCCATACAACATGTTGTGGAACAAATTTTTGTTCATGATGCGGTTTATGAATATATAGCGAAACTGGTTCTTAAGACACGAGAACATGATTTAATTGCCCTTGGGGTCAGTCCAAGGGGTACCTTAGCATTAACTTCTATGTCAAAAGCATATGCCTTCTTGAGTGGAAGAACCTATGTAATTCCGGATGATGTAATAGCTATATTTCGAGATGTGACAATGCATCGAATGCTATTGAAACCAAAAGCTAGGGTTAGCAATGTAACTATGGAGGCGGTTATCGAACAGATATTAAATACAGTGTCTGCTCCTAAGTTAGTTGTGAAGCGTTAATGGAGGACAAGCATGGTACGTACAAAAATCGGATATCTCCTAATAGTATCTCTCTTAGGATTGTTGTCCATTCTTTATGATGAATATATTATGATGTTCGTTTTCCTCACAGTGTTAATCATACCTATTTTACTGTGGATAATAATGCTCTACTTGCGTAAGTTTGTGGATATTTCTCTAACCTGTGATAGTTCTATCGTACAAAAAGGAGCTCCATATGAACTGGCAATACAAATAACAAATCGTTCTTTTTTTCCAGTATCACTAATCAAAATGACGTTGTCGTATCAAAATCAATTGGAAGGGATACAAAAAGAGGAAAAGATGATTGCTGTTGTAGATTCTTCGTGTGAGCAAAAACATACATTTACGATGGCGTCAGATTATTGCGGGATTTTACAGTATACATTAAAGAATGTTAAGTTATATGATTTTTTGGGACTTTGGTGTGTTAGAAAAAAGGCCAGGGAGGAATTATCAATTACTGTCCTTCCAAATATTCATGTTATTGAGGAGTCTATAGTTTTAGATAATCCAAGTGTATTAGTAGAGAGTGAATTATTCTCCTCCACACAAAGCGGGGATGATGTATCAGAAATATTTGGAATAAAAGACTATGAGTATGGTGACAAAATGAACCGTATTCATTGGAAGTTGAGTCTAAAAGAAGATAAGTTAATGGTAAAGCAGTATGGCTTACCTATCAATTGTTCCGTCGCTATATTTTTTGATACTCATTATGAAATAAAGGATGGGATTCCTTCTATTCTGCCAATGGAATACCTAGATAGGATGATGGAGACCATGGTCTCGTTATCCTTTTCTATGATTATGCAAAAACAGATTCATTTTCTAGTCTGGCATGACGCTGTTAAGAATATTTGTAAGAGATTTCGTATTGAAAATGAAGAAGATCTTTATGAGGTTTTGGCTGTTCTTTTTACACATAGTCGTCTTCCACAAGAAAAGGGCTTAGCAATTTATCATGAAGCACAGTATAGCAAGGAGCAGTATACGAACATTTTTTATTTGGCAGGTATGGAAATAAAGGATACTACAGAGGCGATGGCAAGGAGTCGAAAGAATGCCTGGACTCACTTTATTTACATGCAAAATAATCAAACTGAATTCGTGGCGCTTGAGCAAGGGGTGACAGCGTCTTTTCTTTCTGCTGAGAATCTTTATATGGAACTTAGAATGCTACCAGGGGAATGGAGGGGGAAATAGTTGGGACATAAGAAAAATACTTCAACAAGCATCCGCATTTATGATAGCATTCGAGTTTCGTCAAATCGTTCTGGAAAGAAACTATGGTGGAACTGGATACTAGAATATATGATTGTATTCACTGGAGCTGCTTCAGTTATATATGGTTTTGCTACAGCTCTTTCTTTACCACTAAAGCATGATACCTTAATCTTCTGCGGTCTGCTACTAACCGGTCTTTTTCTGGGACTATGGGAAGGAGGTAAAATAGCTCGCTATGCGTGGCCAGTTAGTTTTGTAATTGCTACCTATGTGATATGGAAGTTTATTGATGTAATAGTGAATGGATTCTTTTATATAGAGAATGCAATTTTAAGACAGCTCAATCAGTATTTTGGCTTACAGCTTTATCTGTATGTTGCAAAAGGGGATCAGCGCTTGTGCGTTACTTCCTTTCTCTTAGTGGTATTTGCTCTTCTTATACTTATATTATCACTTATTGTATGGAAGCGCTGTACTCGTTTCGCATATCTTTTTCTTGTTATTGTGGTATATGGCTCAATTTTGTTACTCGGAATTGTACCACCTTGGAGACCGTTACTACTCACTTTATTAGTAGTTTATTCCGTTGAATCAATGGACTATATTCCTGTTTCTATGCATAAATTTAATCGAAAGAACAAGCAGGACAGAATCGGGGTTGAGGGGAAAAAACAAGCAGTACGAGTAAAATCCGCTCTTATAATATGCGTGGTGACTTTAGTTTCTATGTTTCTTGGATATAGTCTACTTTCACCGAAATATTACGAAAAAAATATTAATTTGAAAGAATCAAAAGTTAAAATACAAAATTTTTTGAATGATTTTTCCTATGAAGATACCTTGGAAATGCTACGGAACAAATTTGGTGAGATTCCTTTTATTAAAAATAAAGAAAAAGTTTCTGGCGGACTTAATAGTGGTAAGATAAATCAGGTTTCTAAAGTTGAGTTCACAAAGGAAACTGCACTTCGTCTAACACTTAGTCAGGATTTTAACTGGGGTTATTTAAAGGGTTATTCTGGAGTATCTTATGGGGAAGATCATTGGGGGGATTTATCAGATAAAGATCAGATACGTTATGAAAAATTACAGGAAAAATATCATGAAAGGTTTAATGGAGACGATTTAACTGCACAGCTTCTTGGGATACTTTTTAACGTAGAATATAATTTAAATGGGCAATCACTGAGTTCGGCATTTAATTTGCAAGCTGATTTACAAAGTATGACAATTGAACATGTGAATGCGAACGATAAGTTCCTTTATGCCCCGTATTTCGTACAACATTCCTTGATGGATGGGGTAACTTCGGTAGGAGATCAGTACTTTCGTCCGTTACAGCCGCAGGATAATTATGAAGTTTTAAACATCTATCATCTTCGTGGTTACTATGATCTGATTAGTATTGCCTTAGAATTAAGTTTCATTACAGATAGTATAGCTGGATATCCTGAAGATAGTGTGTCATCGATATGGACTTATGAAAAAGATTATCGCGAGTTTGTTTATGATGTTTATACAAAAATGCCAAGTAAGGGGTTATCACGACTTAAAAATTTAACCTTTCCATCGGACGCGACAGGTAATACTAGAAAACTAGAAATAATAAGTAGCGTTATCTCTTACCTCAATCGAAATACGAATTATTCTCTGACTCCTGGGCTAGTACCAAAGGGAGAAGATTATGTAGAATATTTTTTATTCGATAATAAGGTAGGGTATTGCGCGCATTATGCATCCTCTGCTGTTCTTATGCTGCGAAATAACGGAGTTCCTGCACGTTATGTAGAAGGATATATCTTAACCCAGGAAGATATGAATAATGGAGTTTACCCAGACACACCTGCAGGGAAAGATGGATATAAGATTGTTGATATTAAGGATACCAATGCCCATGCATGGGTAGAGGTGTATTTTGATGGTATCGGATGGCTGCCTATTGAATTTACAAAAGGTTATATTAACTCAGGTATATCTGAAATATTACCAGAGGTAAATGAAGATAAGCTTACACCAACAGCCACGACAGCGCCAACAAATACACCAACAAGTACAGTAAAACCGAAACCTACGGCAACTGATACTCCAAAACCTACGAAATCAGCCACTACTCCGCCTAAGCAAAATGGGACAGAAGAAGTGCAGGAAATATCAAGAAAAGAATTACCATGGTATGTTTCTTTGATCTTATGGATAATTGCAACAATTGCAGTAATCGCTATTTTATTTTATCTAAGGTATCGACTGATCTGGCTTCAAAGATCCACAAAGCTAAAAAAAGGATCATACCAAAGAAGAGTTTTAGCGTGTTATCAAGAGATTGAAGATATACTTGACTATCTAGGGTATGAAAAACGAAATACCACGTCTTATCAAGATTATGCGATTGAAATAGAGAAATTATGTCCATCGCTTCCGAAAGGGTATCAACGTGTGGTACTGATTGCTTTGCGTGCAAGATTCTCGAAAATTGAGATAACGGAAAAAGAGCATTCCTTTGTTCTGCTATATTACCGAGACACTAGAGTCAGAATATTTGAAGAAAAACATGCTATAAAGAGATTTTTCTTAAAATACTGGAAATGTTTATAAAAACAGGTATAATTCTTGCTATATTTATGTTATAATGTAGGTGAGAAATAGTCAAGTTGAAGCACTACACTAGACTCGCAATTTAATAGAATGGAGTGATAGTATGAATAAGGTAATTACAATTAGCAGACAGTACGGCAGCGGTGGAAGAGAAATAGGAGCAAAGCTGGCCGCAAAGCTTTCGATACCGTTCTACGACAACGAGATTATCACTAGAGCAGCCAAGGAAAGTGGATTTGCAGAAGCCGCATTTGAGAATGCGGAGAATAAAGCAACGAACAGTTTGTTGTATTCGATTGCAATGGGGATGAATACGTATGGAAATCAAGAGTTAGGATTTTCTCACTTATCCCTAGATGATCGGATTTACCTTGCGCAATCTGATGTAATAAGAAAGGTTGCGGCAGAAGGACCTTGTGTTATTGTTGGTCGTTGTGCTGACTATATTTTAAAAGATATGAAGAATGTGGTGAATGTCTTTATATGGGCAGATATACCATTTCGTATCAAGAGAGCAATCGAGGTGGAAAACTTATCACCTAACAAAGCCCAGGAAAATATCTTAAAGATTGATAAACGTAGAGCAAATTATTATAACTATCATGCTTCCGAAAAATGGGGAAGGGTAGAAAATTATCATTTATCATTAAAGAGCAGCTTTATTGGCATTGATAATTGCGTGGATTGTATTATCGAATTTCTAAAGCATGCAGGGCAATAAGTAGCATGGAGAAATTAGTACCTTATTTTTAGCTAATTAAGATGTTATAGTATTTAAATATTTCATAAAAATAAATAAAAGTTATACCGGATGGTGAATCTTGATCTATGTCATCATCCGGTTATTCATGACAAGGAAAAGTTCGCGAAGCGATTACGTGTTTTTGAGAAGGGCGAATCTGCGAGCAAGCGTTTTCTTGTTCCTGGTAGGGGTAATTTGTTAGACGTGTTTTTTTGTACATAGTAAGTGAAAATTTATGAAGTGAGCGTTTTCTTGTTCCTGATAAGGGGAAATTTACGAGCAATTTTTTCTTACTTTTGATAGAGAATGTTACTATTTTGGAATAGTTGTTTAAAAAGTAACACTTTATTTATAGGAATTAAGAAAAATGTAAGATTTCTGATGGAATGTTAGTAAGATTTATCCGTTACTATTAACTGTGATATTGTGAGCTCCGTACAAATTGGGTGACAAAAAGTGAAAGAAAGAAGGTGGGAGAATGGGAGATAAAAAAGCGATAGAGAAACAGGAGCAAAAAAAGGAACCTGAGAAGATCATTGAAGTCAAACATGTAAAGAAAGTTTATCGTATGGGTTCAGAACGTATCTGTGCAGTGGATGATGTAAGCTTTGATATTTTAAAAGGGGAATTTTGTTGTCTGCTTGGTACTTCCGGTTCTGGAAAATCAACGCTTTTAAATCTGATGGCTGGAATTGAAAAATTAACGAGCGGACAAATCGTTATAAAAGGCAAAAACATTCATAAGATGAATGAAAATAATCTAGCCAGATTCCGTCAAAACTTCCTTGGTTTTGTATTTCAATCTTATAATCTCTTAAATTCTATGACCGCATTGGAGAATGTCGAATTTCCTTTGGTCTTTAAAAAAGTTCCTGTCAGGAAACGAAAAAAAGCTGCAAAGGAAATGCTAGTTAAGGTTGGTTTAGGTACTAGATTAAAGCATAAGCCAAAGCAAATGAGTGGTGGTCAGCAGCAGAGAGTTGGTATTGCAAGAGCGTTTGTGGCAAAACCTGAGATTGTCTTTGCGGATGAGCCTACAGGAAACCTGGATACCAAAACAACAATGGAGGTTATGGACTTAATCAAACAGATGGCCAGAGATAATCACCAAACGATTGTTATGGTTACGCATGATAAACGTCTCGCGGGGTATGCGGACAAAATTATACATATTTTGGACGGAAAGATTCAGCAGGTTGAGATACTTCGTGACATAACAAATCCAAAGGAATATAGCAAATCTAGTGAGTATGATTTAGAAGCTTTCTCTGAGGAGGAGAATGATATTACGGAGGATGCTAAATTCGAGGAGGCGCAGAAACTCATCAGTGCTACAACTGAAGTGAAAGAGCAAAATTAAATTTGGTAGACTTGCGTAGGAATGCGTGTGAAAAAAACTTATAGCCTGATAAGTGTGAAAATAAAGCTTTTTCATACAACTTTTGGGAGGCATGGTTTTTAAATATGAAAAGAATATGAAAGAAGAGGGATGAGAAATGAAAGTGAAGAAACTATTGGCATTATTTCTGATTTGTTCCATGGTTCTTGCGGGATTCGGAAGTGCAGTCACCGTAAAAGCAGATTCGGATAAGGTTTATATTAAATTAAGTGATAATAAGAAAAAAGTAATTGAAGCAAATCCTGGAGAGGTAACTCATGTTAAGGTTCCGGTTGTTGCTACTAGAACTTATATAACAAAACCTCAAATTGTTGCTAAGCCAGGGAATGAAGCACCATTTACAGCTGGTGATGTTATAATTACAAATCAAAATGTGACAGGCGAAGTACAAGGAATCAGTACGATAGATGGAGCATATTTAGAATTTGATATCACAATGAAAGATAGTGCTGGTATTGGTATATATGACCTTAATATCAATTTGGAATACACTAGCCTTGAATTTGATGAGATGAATGGTCAATATCCAACAGTTAATACAACCTTACCATTAACAGTTAGAGTTACTAAGGAAAAGGCACCAACTCAAATTACAATTGATAAAATTTCCTATAACGAGGATGCAGCTGCCATTGGAAATAGTTTTGATTTATCCTTTGTAGTGAAAAATGAAGGTGAAATTGCAGCATATAATACTTATGTGAAATTAGATTACGCAAATAGTGGAATGATTCCAGGTTATACGATTGAGAGTATTAAGGTTGGAGACTTAAAAGCTGGAGAGAGTAAAACAATAAAGGTACCAGTGAAAGTATTACCTACAGCAAAAGAAGGTCTTCAGACAATTACAGCTACTTTTGCTTTTAAAAATATTGAAAAGAAAGAAGATAATACAACCAAGAGTATTTACATAACTCTGAAAAAAACAAGTACAGAAGTTTCTGAGAATGCAAAACTAACGATTTCAAGTAATTCAGTGAATGATAAGGTTTTAACTGGCTCTTCTTATCAGTTAAAAGGAATCCTTGAAAATATCGGTAAGCAAAAGGCTACAAATGTTGTAGTATCAATTGCTGATGGTGTTGGCGTAACGAATGGTGTTATCCCAAAACATGAAGCCGGAGGTATTAAGTTAGCCGATATTGCAGTAGGTGGAAAGCGTAATTTTACGATACCGCTATTAGTTACAGATACTGCAACCGCAGGTTTACAAGAAATATCGGTTCAGGTTACCTATACAGACAGTGAAGGAGAAACCCGTTCTGCTGTTACTAAGGTATACCTTACTGTAATTAAACCAGAGGTACCGGAGCAGACCGGAGAAGTAGTGATAAGTGGAGCAGTGCAGAACCCATCTTCTCCAGTGGTAGGAGATAGACTGTCCGTAACATTTAATGTTCAAAATAATGGTAATTCTACAATTACTGATGTTACATTATCTGGTCAGGAATTAAGTAGTGCAGGATTTGAACCACTTGATTCTCAAGCTATTAGAAATATTGGTTCATTAAAAGCAGGAGAAACAAGAACAGTAACTCTTGATTTTAAAGTAGGGGCAAATATTGCGGAAGGTTTAAATACGTTAACAATCGGATGTGACTATGTGGATGGAAATGGATCCAAGAAATCCATGAAGACTCCTATTTACATCTTAAATGTCATCAATGACTCCAACAGTAAGCCAAAGCTTATTATTAGTGGATATACTGTAGACCAAGAAGAATTAAAAGCAGGATCTACATTTGATTTTACATTTCATATTAAAAACACTCATATGTCAAAGTCTGCAAAGAATATTAAAGTTACTGTAACACAGGCAGAGAATGTATTTTCAGCGACTCAAGGTAGTAACAGCTTTTATATTCCAAGCATTGGACCAGGTGCTGAATACGAACAGACAATGAATATGAAAGTGAAATCAGATGTTACAACAGGAGCTTATGAAATTGAACTTACCTTCGAATACGAGTACGATGGAATGAACAAGGTAGATCAAGAAGCAGGTGGAGTAAAAACAACAGATAAATTAAAACTTCAGGCTATGGAGAATTTAAGACCTTCGATTCAGAATTTTACTGTAGGTATGTATGGTGAGATGCCAACAGTTGGCATTACAAGTTCAATGACATTTGAATTTATTAATATGGGTAAATCCCCATTAAATAACGTAAGATTCTCATTAGACGGTGACTTTACATTAGATAATGGCGGAACAACTTTTTATCTTGGTACAATAGCACCAGGTAGTCCGGAATATGTAGAGATACCGGTTATGCCTCAGGTGGAAGGAACGGCTTCTGGTACTTTATACATTTTATTTGAGGATAGTACAGGAGAAGAGGTATCTCACCCTTATGAATTTAAAGATATTATGGTAAATGGAAGTTATGTACCGGAAATAACACCAGAAGTTGATATTCCAAGTATCAATGATAATCCATCTGGAAATGTAGCTAAGGATATTATGGCTCCATGGTTATTTGTTGTAATTCAGTTTGCTATCTTGGTGGTATTCATTCCAGTTGCTCGCTTGGTAGTAATTAAGATTCAAAAAAGAAAGCTTCAAAAACAAGACAGTAATTTCTAAGAAGGGGGATGAGGTATCATGGTTAATATAGAATTTTTGCAACAAACAGTAATGGGTAATGGTTCAGTTGATGGTTCAAGTAGCACTCCAGAGTCTGATGTAACAATACAAAATCAGGGAGTCTCTGATGGAGGAACTGGCGACAATGTTGAAGGTTCTGGTGGAGATAATATCGAAGGAACAGAAGGTGCGACTGGTACTGGTGATGGAACAACAAATGGATCAGTTGACGGAGCAGTTGATGGATCAGTTGACGGAGCAATTGATGGAGCAATTGACGGAGCGGTAGATGGTGCAAATGATGGAGCGGTAGATGGAGGGGCAGGTGGAAATCTAGATGGCTCAGAGGGTATTACAACCGATGGAATGGGAGAAGGCTCTTTTGATGGTTCCATGGGTGGTGGAGATATGATAGGAGAAGTGCCAGTTGTTAGTCCAAAAGGAACTGTAATGTCAAGTTGGCCTTTTGTTATTGGAATCACTTCAGTTACTTTAGTAATTAGTGTAGTAATCGGTATCTTGTTGGCTAAGAATAGAATCAAAAAAGGATTTGATTTATATGAAGATTAGTGATTTGTTAAAAATGGGTTTGCGTAACCTATTTCGAAGAAAAGCAAGAACTGCATTAACAGTCGTTGGTATGGTAATTGGTACAATTTCAATTGTGGTTATGATTTCCATTGGTATCGGAATTGATAGTGTTTATGAGGAAGCTGTCATGTCAAATGGCAGCCTATCCTTAATCAATGTTTTTCCTACTGGTGGCAATGGTGGATACTATATTTCCTCATCCTCCGATGGTGGTCAGCAAAAGCAAGTTCAACTTGATGATGACATGATTAACCAGATAAGACAGATTGAGAATGTGAAATTTGTATCACCAATCATCAATAAATACGTAACACCAATGAGTGGAAAATACCAATCTTGGCTTGATTTAATGGTTGTAGATTTTTCTGTACTTAAGGAATTTGGAATTCCTATGTTAGATAATGGGACCTATCCATCGAAGGATGATAAAACAAAAATCTTATTGGGCTCTAATTGCCTCAGAGATTTTTACGACTATTCTTCCAGATTTGGAAAGAGTAAGACAATTGATTTAACAAAAGATAAAGTGACCTTCTCTTTCACAGAATATCCGCAGAATGATAAGAAGCGCCCGTATAAAGTTTCGGTTAATGAGAATTACGCATATTTTACGAACGATGAAAATACGATGTATTCCTATAGTGGTTTTATGGATATTGACTACTTTAAGGAGATCTATACAAAGTATGCTAATACATTAAAGGTTGAGGATAGAAAAAAAGCAATGAAGTCAATAGAGAATTATTCTCAAGCTTGGGTAAATGCAGATAATATCCGTGATGTAACGAAAATAGTAGAAGAGATTCAGGGGTTAGGATTACAGGCTTATAGTGCTATGCAGCAACTTGGTCCAATGATTGAAACCGCAGATATGTTAAAGAATGTATTTGCTGGTATCGGTTTAATCGCAATGCTTGTCTCTGCAATCAATATTGCAAATACAATGATTATGTCCATCTATGAGCGAACAAAGGAAATTGGCGTCATGAAAGTACTTGGTTGCCTAGTTCGTGATGTTAAAAAGCTGTTTTTATTCGAAGCAGGTATGATTGGTCTGATTGGTGGAGGTATTGGTGTTGCATTTAGTTACTTGGCTTCTTGGGCTGTAAATAAATATGGTGGTCAATTAATCGCCAGCATCATCCCTGGAAATGGCTGGTATGTAGATGGAACTGGAACAAATTTTTCACAAATCCCATGGTGGCTTCCTCTTCTAGCAACAGCATTTGCAATTATAGTTGGTGTAATTGCAGGTTATATTCCTGCTAGACGTGCTACGAAAATTAGTGCGATAGAAGCAATGAAGACGGAAGGCTAAAAGGTTAACTATTTTCTTAGAAGTGAAATATAATCGAAAGCTAATGGTTATTGCTTAAAAAGATATGGATAAACTTAAAACGCGTAGCAATATGGTTGTATTATTGCTGCGCGTTTTTGTTGACTATAGACTAAGATGATTGGGCGATTAGTATCAATTTTTAGGATAATACATAGAAATAAAAGAATATACCCTTGTCTCACTTATTTAAATGGTATATAATTCATGACATGGAAGTATAAAGATTGCATCTTTAAAAAGATTAGCATTTCAAAAAAGATTAGTATCTTTAAAAAGATTAAAAGCTGTAAAAAGATTAAAAGCTCTAAAAAGATTAACCTCTTTATGAAGATTAACCTCTTTATGAAGATTAAACCCCTTTATGAAGATTTACTTCTTTATGAAGATTTATTATACTAGTAAAAGAGAAGCTTAAGACGATAATTTCTTCGGAGGTACTGCTTCTTAAAGAATTAGAAAGGCAAAAAATCTATGCACAAAAGTAAGACGAAAAAAATAGCACTCTATGGGATGTTGATTGCACTTGCCTTTATTTTAAGTTACATTGAAAATCTGATTTCGATTCCAAGTCCGATACCTGGTATTAAGCTTGGTTTAGCTAACATTGTTGTATTAATAGGGTTATATGCGCTCGGAGTGAAAGCTGCATTTAGTTTATCTGTAGTGAGAGTACTTTTAGTAAGTTTAACCTTTGGTAATATGTCGATGTTTTGGTTTAGTCTGGCAGGGGCTTTTTTAAGTCTTATCACCATGATTTGTCTTAAAAAGATAAAAGGATTTAGCATGATTGGTGTCTCGATTGCAGGCGGTGTTGCTCATAATGTAGGCCAGATTATAGTAGCTATGTATGTGCTAGGAAAACGTATTGTATTTCAACTTCCATTCCTACTGATTGGAGGAATTGCTATGGGAACGGTGATTGGAATTGTTGGAGCGATAGTTTGGAAAAAATTATCAAAAGCTTTGAATCAATGGTAGGAACACAATGAAAAAGGTAATTGGTATTGGTAATTTATAGGGAATTGTAAAGCGATTTCCTATAAATAAAGAAAAGGGCATTACATGTCAAAGGAAAAAATATCAGTACAGGAGAATAAGAAGATGGCTACGATTCGAGACATTTCGTTAAAATGTGGGGTATCGGTTTCTACAGTAAGTAAGGTGTTAAATGGATACCGGGAAATAGGGGAAGAGACTTCGAAAGCAGTTATGAAAGCAGCAGAGGAGCTTGGCTATGTACCAAACTCTTATGCCAGACAACTGAAACTTAAAAAATCGTATAATATAGGCGTGTTATTTGATACCCTATCTGTATACGGTTTAAAAAATGAATACTTTGCACACATTTTAGCCGCACTAAGAGAGAATGCGAGCCAAGGTGGTTATGATATCACTTTTATTGAGAATAACATAGGGAATCGTAGAATGACCTATCTTGAACACTGTAAATATCGAAATTTTGATGGTATATGTATTGTATGTGCTGATTTTACCAATCCTGAGGTATTAGATGTGGTCAATAGTGATTTTCCAGTGGTAACAATTGATCATTCGTTTAATGAAGCAATTAGTGTCTTATCGGATAACTCTGGTGGTATGAGAGAGCTTACCCAGTATATTGTTTCAATGGGACATAAAAAGATTGCATATATTCATGGTAATAAGAGTTCTGTAACTCATAATCGTTTGGTTGCATTTCACCAAGTACTAGCGGAGCATGATATCCAGATACCGGAGTATTATATGAAGGAAGGCGAGTATCGCCTTGCTGAGTCGGCAGAGGAATTAACGTATGAATTATTAAACCTTACGGATAGGCCAACTTGTATTGTAGCTTCTGATGACTATGCTGCACTAGGTGTAATAAAAGCAATTAAGCGGGCTGGGCTAAGGTTTCCAGAGGATATATCGGTAGCAGGTTTTGACGGTATTTCCATCTCTCAAGCACTTGAACCTAAGCTAACAACAGTAAAGCAGGATACAGAAAAATTAGGGGAACATGCAGCAAAAAAATTAATTTGTTTAATGGAAAGTCCTATGACTACCCCTTTGGAGCATATTGTATTAAAGGCAGAATTAATCGTTGGTGATTCTGTTAAAAAACTTAGATAAATAGAAAGGAGCCGCCATGGCAAAAGAATTAAAAAAACGTAATGAAGTTGCTAAGGAAAATACATGGGCAATTGAGGATTTATTTTCCAGTGATGAACTATGGTACAAAAATCTTGAGGTATTAAAAGGATATAAGGAGAAAATATTAGCATTTAAAGGTAAACTTGGTAGCAGTTCAAAGACATTGTTAGGGTTCTATCAACAAGTAGAAGAATTATTAAGATTATTAGATGACTTGTTAAATTATTCTTCGAGAAAACGTGATCAGGACACGAAAAACTCTACTTATCAGGCAATGGATGGTGCGATGATGACTGCCTATGTTGAGGTTTCAGAAGCACTTTCCTTTGAGACTCCAGAAATTATTTTAATATCAGATGAAAAGATGGAAGAATTCTATCAAGAAGAAAAAGGATTAGAACTCTACCGTCGTCATATTGAATCACAAAGAAGAATGAAACCACACGTACTTTCGGATGCAGAAGAAAGATTGCTTGCTGCTGCTGGAGAGATGGCGTCTGCACCTGGAAGCATTAATTCTACATTTAATAATGCTGACTTAGTATTCCCTGAAATCACGGATGAGGATGGAGATAAGGTTCGAGTTACTCATGGCAACTTTATTCCATTTATGCAGAGTAAAGACAGAAGAGTACGAAAAGAAGCATTTGAATCACTCTATGGAGTATATGAGCAGTTTAAGAATACTTCAGCGTCTATTTTAAATGCACAAGTAAAGCAGCTACAATTCTTTGCAAAGGCTAAAAAATACAATACAGCAATTGAAGCAGCCCTTGATGTCACAGAAGTGCCGGTATCGGTATATCATAGTTTAATCGAAGCGGTGAATAAAAATCTTCCTTATCTTCATCGTTATATGGAGATTAGAAAGAAGGCTCTTGGTGTAGAAGAACTTCATATGTATGATCTCTATACCCCAATTATTGAAGAAGCAGATAGCAAGGTAAGTTTTGAGGAAGCAAAAAAGACAATCATAGAAGCTTTAAGGCCGATGGGAGAGGATTATATCCGCATCTTGGAAGAAGGCTTTAATAATCGTTGGATTGATGTTTATGAGAATGTAGGAAAGCGCAGTGGAGCATATTCCGCTGGTGCAAGAGTTCATCCATATGTCTTAATGAATTATGCGGATACTCTTGATAGTATGTTTACATTAGCTCATGAAATGGGTCATGCTCTACATTCTTATTTATCCAACCATACTCAACCAACAATTTATAGTGATTATGTTATCTTTGTTGCTGAGGTTGCCTCTACCTGCAATGAAAATTTATTAATGCAGTATCTGTTAAAGAATACAACCGATAAGAAAAAGAGAGCGTATTTGATCAATCATCTGCTTGAAAATTATCGTACCACACTATTCCGCCAGACAATGTTTGCAGAGTTCGAATTAATGATCAATACAAAGGCAGAGCAGGGCGAAACACTAACTGCGGATATGCTTTGTGAGATGTATCGTGAGCTAAACGAAAAATACTACGGAAAAGATGTTGTGATTGATGATAAGATTGCGATTGAATGGGCAAGAATTCCTCATTTCTACTACAATTACTATGTATTCCAGTATGCAACAGGATACTCTGCTGCGGTAGCCCTATCAAACCGTATCTTAACAGAAGGGGAACCAGCAGTGAAGGATTATATAAAATTCTTAAGTGGTGGTAGAGCAGCAGATCCAATCTCTTTATTAAAGATTGCAGGAATTGACATGAGTACCTCGAAACCAGTAGAAGATGCACTTAAGAAACTTGATGATTTATTAGATGAATTAGAAAGTTTAATATAACCTTCGTCTCATCGGATGTTCAAGTATCCACTGAGATAGTAGCCAAGCTGCTGTATGGTTACAAGGAAGTAGCGAGGAGGATTTTAAGTATCCGCTTTGACGTAAGGAATACTATGCAATCGATACTTGTGAACTTTCTAGTTTGAATTTTGGTTTAAATAAAAGTTAAAAAATAAGGGGGTTGATGCAAAAATAAGAAATTACTATTTTGCATCAACCCCCTAACTTCAATACTGTAGCTACGTTTTACATGGTGCGTTCTTATTACTTAGAGACAATAATTCTGCACTTCCTTGTTAAGTGTTCTTATTACTTAGAAACAATAATTCTGCACTTCCTTGTTAAACCACTTGATGTTTGTACGTATATCGTAGCATGCCCTTTTGATTTGGCATGAATTAAGCCCCATTGACTTACACTCGCAACAGAAGGATTTGAAGAATAATAATAAAGTCGATCTGTGTTAACGCGAGGAGAGACGTCTACATCCAAGCGGCTTACAGAACCTATTGATAAGGATTTTGATTCTTCAGACAATTTAAAGTCGGTGATAGGAGTTATTTCACAGTCAATGACATAGACTGTCTTATTCCCTCGGTAATCAGAGGTGTATATGGTATATGGACCAGGTTCGGTTACTTGTATCGTTACATTATGATTACTTAAGTCAAGAGTGGATCCCTCTATAAGAGGGATTCCCTCGTGACCGCTAAGGAAATCTTTTACGGTCTTTTTACCAGGTAGGTACTTTACAGACTTGATACCGCTTTTTGAGTCTTTAATGGTAGCAGATATCGTGATTGTATTGGTACTTAGTGAGGTACTGTAACTTGCTGTAATTGTTGGTGCTTGATTGTCATCTATGATTTCATATGGTAATACAACCTCATTACCAGCATAATCACTTACATAAAACGTATACCAACCAGCCTTAGCTACTTCTAGTCTGTCTTCTTCAATAGAGGTACCAATCGTACCGCGCTTAAAGTCGTCTAAGGCCTTTTTCCCTGGTTGATAGGAGACAATACGAATTCCTGAATTACCTTTGTCATTTGCTTCTATGAAAGCAGTGAGATTACCTTTGTCGTATCCTGTTTTCACTGAAATAGATGGCTTTTTGGTATCTCTTTTTAGTAATTCCATGGACTCTATAGATGCATAGGCATTTGGGATCCCTGGGAAGTAGGTCAATGAGCCTAAGTTTTCCAGTGGTTTGTAGTTCATAAGCAATACCTCTTTGACATTCGATGGGTATAACTTCGTGGCACTGGAGTATAAGATTGCAGCAATTCCTGAAACATGAGGTGCAGCCATGGAAGAGCCAGAGAAAGTACGATAGCCACCAACAACAGTACTTAGAATATCCACACCAGGGGCTGCGATATCAACTGAGGTAGCACCGTAGTTGGACTTCACTGTTAAAGTACCATTTGGACTTACAAATGTGACGGAAATAATATTATCTAGAGTGAAGCTGGCTGGATACACCGGTATTTCATCATTATTTGCACCATTGTTCCCGGCAGCCGCAATAAATAACATTGGGGATTCCTTTATTGTTTGCTCTAGAGCTTGATTATAGGTTGTGGAACCCCAACTTAGGTTACAGATATCAGCCCCCATCATAGTAGCATATTTAATTGCTTTTATTGCGTTCCCAATGGTACCTTTACCTTTCGCTCCTCCATGAATTTTTAATGACATAATTTTGGCATCAATATTAGAGGCTACTCCTGCGGTCCCAATTTGATCGTTCGCAGAGGCTGCAATAATACCAGCACAATGTGTACCATGGTCATCATTATCCTCTTTACTAGCGGTCATTGTTTTAGTATCATAATGACATATTGTATAGTCATTATTGTAGAAATCCCAACCATAGACATCGTCAACATAACCATTGTTATCGTTATCAATTCCATCGCCTGGTATTTCATTAGGATTCACCCACATGTGATCTTTTAGGTCGGGATGTTCAAAATCAATTCCTGTGTCAACAATGGCGACGATTACTTGACGAGCTTTAGAATTTTCTTTATTGTAATAAGACCAAGCCTTCGAAAGTTCCAAATCGACATATCTTGAACTGGACGGAAAAACTTTGATGTTTTGAGCATATTGCAAGTCGCTACGGTTGCTTTCGATAGACCATGGCGAAGAATTGTTAGGATCAAAGTTGGAGAATAGCTCAATCTGTTGATTGTAGTCAACAGCACTTATTTCTTCATAATTTCGAAGTGTATGTATTAGGGTATCTGTATCGGACGTATCTGTCATACATAGCATGTAGTTGTCGAATTCCTCAAGGATATGTAGCGATGTATCATAAGCGGATAAGATCTTTTGTTTATCTTCCTCAGATACCTTGGTATCCCAAAGGAGAATAATCTCATTGGGAGAGGAATTTGATTCCATTTGAGGATGAACCTCGCCTCTTTGTTTGTTTGCATCATGGAAGTCAGTCTTTTGACTAGTATTATTTCCTATAAAACAAAGACAAAGAAGTAGCGATAGTAATCTTAGTATGAAGTTTATATGTTTACGAATATTTGTCATAGAAAGCTCCTTCTTTGAATGAAAATTAATTGGTAACGGATATCTATATTAATAATTAAAATAATTACTTTAAAAAAGTAACTCAATACTATATATTTATTTTTAGACAAAATTATGGTTTTTTAGTGGCAGTTATATGTCAAAATAGAATTAAATTAAAATATTTTAAATATATAGGACTAAAGGAGGAGGAAAACAATGAAGGTACTATTAGTCGACATCAGCTTAAATCAGATGAAGAGTATCACTGGAGTTATTGGGGAGTTGATAAAAGGTGTCGAAATCATTGGCATGGCAAGTGATGTGCAGAGTGCTTGCCAAGTTTTTTCAGAACACCACCCAGATATTATTCTCATATCCAAAGAACTAAAAAGTACAGACGGATTTAGCGTAGCCTCCGAGATACGTAAACAGGACAATGAAGTCGGTATTATAGTATATGGTGAGGATGAGTCTGCTACTAGTCTAAAAAGAGCGATAGAAGTTAGAGCACACTCCTATCTTATGAAGCCAATCACAAAAGAGAAGCTTCGCCCGGCAATAGAAGGGATTTGTGAGACTTGTGAACGTAGAAGACATCAGTTAGTAGCGGATCGCGAAATTTTAGCAGCGCAGTCTATGGAATTAATTGAATTTAGTTTTGTCTATTCGGTATTGTATAATGAAGACTTTCAATGGGAATGGAAAAACTATCAGTACATGCTTAATTTAAGCGGAAATGGATACGTTATTTATGTATCATTAGAAAAGGGGAATTATAAAGAAAGGATATCTTATGAGCGGTTTAGTAAGTTAATTAAGAAAAATGTGACCCCAGGTTATCGGTGTATTGTTGGAAGGGAAATGTCTAGAAGCATTGTTATTTTTGCAATGGAAAAATACGGGCAAGAAAGCAATACCTCGAAAGTTGAGCAGATCCGATACGGAGAGTACATACGAAAGGTCTTTCGTGATATGTTCCAAATCGAAGCAAAGGTTGGGATTGGAAGCCTAAAACCGATTGATAAAATTGTAATATCCTATGAAGAGGCACTTCGAAGCCTAAGATATGACCGTATGGGAAGTATCTCCCACGTACAAGACGTGACAGAAGAGCGAAAAGAGAAGAAACAATTCTATACAGAAATGGAAGAGAAGTTCTTATTAAATATCCGGGATGGAAACAAAGAAGCACTTAATAATTTGGTTACATTACTTGATTTGCTATCGGAATATAATATTTTAGATAAAAAAAATAAGCTGTTAGAATTAATTGTCATGGCATCGAATAAAACAAGGCGAGACGGAGGTAGTGAGTCGGAGTACACCAATTATATGGAACTATTACGAGAACTAGATTCACTAGCAGATGGAGAAATCAATGCGTGGGCTTTTCGTAGCGTTAATTATGTTTTAAAATCGGTGAGAGACAATCAGAATGAGAGTTCCTTTGCGGCGATTCGAAAGGTCCTTCGTTATGTTGACGCACATTACGATGAGGATATTACATTAGAAGAGGTGGCTGGTATTTTAAATATTAGTCCCCAATATTTTAGTCGTATCTTTAAAGAAAAGATGGGGATTACTTACGTAGATTACTTAACGAATATTCGTATCAAAAAGGCGCAGGAGTGGCTCGTATATTCGGATAAAAATATACAAGAAATATGTTATATGGTAGGGTATAAAGACCCGAACTATTTTTCTAGGGTGTTTAAAAAAACAGTAGGGGTTACTCCAAAACAGTTTGTTGAAAATAAGGGAAAACGATAAATTACAAAAGAGGTTAAGAGTTGTGCTATGGTAGGAACTTAAATTGCTTCTACCATAGCGAGAAATGTTGACATACTTGACGGAAATTAAAAATTAGGTTATAATAAAGGTATAAATTATAAAATTTGGTACAAATTGATATGATATAACTAGTTTTACTTAAAATAAGGACAAGATAAATATTACAAAATTAAAAAAAGATCATTGACGTGAAGTTCAGAGTGTGATATAGTAAACTGGCTATGGAAGAGGTCTTTTTTTTATGCCTAAAAACAGTGAAGACCTGTATCAGTTCTAGATTTTCGCTAGGACAGTTACATGTTAACGCAAGAATAGGGTAGGATTTATGAATCGGCATATTCTAAATCCAAAGATGCTTTATTCACCACAGAAAATTAACGGAGGTGGAAGTTGTGCGAGTAAAAATTACATTGGCATGTACAGAATGTAAACAGCGTAATTACAACACTACAAAGGAAAAGAAAAATCATCCTGACAGAATGGAAACCAAAAAGTTTTGTAAATTCTGCAAATCACACACATTACACAAAGAAACTAAGTAATAATGTCTAACGATGGATGGCTTTATTCATCCGGTGAGACGACAAACCTTTGACAAGGAAGGAAAGTGAAGTTATGGGAGATACTGCAAATACTTTAGAAAAAGCTCCAAAAAAGAGCTGGTTCAAGGGTCTTAAGTCAGAATTTAAGAAGATCATTTGGCCGGACAAAGAATCACTTGCGAAACAAACCGTAGCTGTTGTTGTCATATCCACTATTTTAGCTGTAGTTATTGGTATTGTTGACCAAATTATAAAATTTGGAATCAGTATAATACTTTAACTAGGATAAGGGTGATGATATGTCAGATGCTAATTGGTACGTAGTTCATACCTACTCGGGATACGAGAATAAGGTAAAAGCCAACATTGAGAAAACAATCGAAAACAGAAAGCTTCAAGATCAGATACTGGAAGTTTCAGTTCCTTTGCAAGATGTTATCGAAGTGAAGAACGGTGTTAAGAAAAAGGTTCAGAAAAAGATGTTCCCTGGTTATGTGTTATTAAACATGATTATGAATGATGACACATGGTATGTAGTTCGTAATACTAGAGGGGTAACTGGATTCGTAGGCCCGGGATCAAAACCGGTTCCACTCACTGACTTCGAGATGAAGAGCATGGGAATTAAGAAAGATGAAATGGTAATTGATTTTGCGGTAGGCGATACCGTAACAGTAGTGTCCGGTGTATGGGAAAATACACAGGGTGTGATCAAAGCAATTAACGAGCATAAACAAATCGTTACCATTAACATCGACATGTTTGGTCGAGAGACACCTGTTGAGATCAGTTTTACGGATGTAAAGGTTGAAAATTAAGAAAAACTTTAAGGTAATGTTAACAAAGTTCGCAAGGTTGCGGACAGTGGGAGGGTAAGTAGCAATTCAGTTAATACTGACAATAAGTCTATTACTCCCGGTAAAACCACAATTTTAGGAGGTATGCTATCATGGCAAAGAAAGTTACAGGTTATATTAAATTACAGATTCCTGCTGCAAAGGCAACACCAGCACCACCTGTTGGTCCTGCACTTGGTCAGCACGGTGTAAACATTGTACAGTTCACAAAGGAATTCAATGCTAGAACAGCAAATCAGGAAGGTATGATCATTCCTGTTGTTATCACTGTATATGCGGACAGAAGCTTTAGCTTCATTACAAAAACTCCTCCAGCAGCAGTATTGCTTAAGAAGGCTTGTAATTTAAAGTCCGGTTCTGCAGCTCCAAACAAGACTAAGGTTGCTACAATCAAAAAGTCTGAAGTTCAGAAAATCGCAGAATTAAAGATGCCAGATTTAAATGCAGCAAGCATCGAGACAGCAATCAGCATGATCTCTGGTACTGCAAGAAGTATGGGTATCACAGTAGTTGAAGACTAACACGATGTTTATATAGATGTGGGAGGGCAATCCCGATAATACCACTAGGAGGTAAATCATGAAAAGAGGAAAGAAATATACTGATTCAGTAAAGCTTATCGACAGAAGTGTTCAGTACGATGTTGAAGAAGCAATCAGTTTAGTAAAAAAATCAGCAGTAGCTAAATTCGATGAGACTATCGAAGCGCACATCAGACTTGGTGTAGACGGACGTCACGCTGACCAGCAGGTTCGTGGTGCGGTAGTATTACCACACGGAACTGGTAAGACAGTTAGAGTTCTTGTATTTGCTAAGGGCGATAAAGTAAATGAAGCTTTAGCAGCAGGTGCTGACTTCGTAGGTGGCGATGAGTTAATTCCAAAGATCCAGAACGATGGATGGTTTGAATTTGACGTTGTAGTTGCAACTCCAGATATGATGGGTGTAGTTGGTCGTCTTGGTCGTGTACTTGGACCTAAGGGATTAATGCCAAACCCTAAGGCAGGAACAGTTACTATGGATGTTACAAAGGCTGTTAATGATATCAAGGCCGGTAAAATCGAATATAGATTGGATAAGACAAACATTATCCACGTGCCAGTTGGTAAAGCTTCCTTTACCGAAGAACAACTCGCAGACAACTTCCAAGCGCTTATGGGTGCAATCATCAAGGCTAAACCTGCTGCAGCTAAGGGACAGTATTTAAGAAGCGTAACAGTCGCATCTACAATGGGCCCTGGAATCAAGCTTAACACAAGTAAATTAGCATAATTTATCCGTCCATACTGTAAATGGGATAAAACCCAAGATTACAGTTTGCACAAAATAAATTGGTGATTGACACACTAATAGATTTATGTTATACTCAAAAAGCTCGTGAGATGCTTAATTCTCACAAACTGCCGAAGACAGTAGGTGCCGTAATGGCGTAAGGTGAAACCGCCTACCGAGGAATAGATTAATCAAGCTAATATGCTAGACTAATAATCTGTCTCCTGTTTTCGCAGGAGGCAGTTTTTTATTCCGTCTTCTATACAGAATCTATAAGGAGGTGTACTAGAATGGCAAAGGTTGAATTAAAGAAACCAATCGTTGATGAAATCAAGGCTTATGCTGCAGATGCTAAGGCAGCGGTTATCGTAGATTACCGTGGACTTACTGTAGAGCAGGATACAGCACTTCGTAAGAAATTAAGAGAAGCTGGTGTTGTATACAAGGTATACAAGAACACATATCTTAAGATGGCTTTCGAAGGTACTGATTTCTCTCAGTTAGACAAACATTTAGAAGGACCTACAGCAGTAGCTTTTAGTACTGAGGATGCAACATCCGCAGCTAGAGTTTTAGCAGAGTTTGCTAAGACAGCAGACAAGCTTGAATTAAAGGCTGGTGTAGTAGATGGAACTTATTACGATGCAAAGGGCATTCAGACGATTGCTACTATTCCATCAAGAGAAGTTCTTATTTCCAAGTTACTTGGAAGTCTTCAGTCTCCAATTACAAACTTCGCTCGTGTGCTTAAGCAGATCGCAGAGAAGAATGGAGAAGTTGCTTAGTATATAACTTTACTTCCCTTGTGATTTAGAGTTAATAGAACGTAAAAACCAATAATTTTATGGAGGTATTTAATAATGACAACTCAAGAGTTTATCGATGCTATTAAGGGCATGACAGTATTAGAGTTAAATGATTTAGTAAAAGCTTGTGAAGAAGAATTCGGTGTAAGCGCAGCAGCAGGTGTTGTTGTAGCAGCAGCTGGCCCAGCAGAAGCAGCTGAGGAGAAGACAGAGTTCGACGTTGAGTTAACAGACGTTGGAGCAAACAAAGTTAAGGTTATCAAAGTAGTTCGTGAAGTAACTGGTTTAGGCTTAAAAGAAGCTAAGGACGTTGTTGATGGCGCTCCTAAGGTTCTTAAAGAGGCTGCTTCTAAGGAAGAAGCTGAAGATATCAAGACTAAGCTTGAAGCTGAAGGTGCAAAAGTTACTCTTAAGTAATCTAACCCTCTTGATATACTGGATGCGGCAGTTTACTGCTCAAGTCCCTTATGTTAGAGAACGAACAGCGATTACATCATAAGATGAAATTCGCTATGTTTTCTATCACTTACAAAAATAGAAACCACTCCGTGTGTGGGTTACGATGAGTAGCAAACAGTTCGGAGTGGTTTTTTACATGCATGAAAAAGAAAAATTCGCATTGTGCTTTTACTTATACATGGCAAGAATAAGTTTACAAAGCGTATTTTTCATATACAAGACAAGGAAAAGTTCGCGAAGTATACTTTTTCTTCTATACAGAAGAAATGTTTCTCATTTTGATCATTGGATTTGCTATGGAGGATATTATGCTAGATCAAGTTAAGAAAAATAGTAAATTTGAACGTTTTTTTGTTTTCCTCACCTGTTACTATGCATTTTTCGTAAATGGTATGATGGTTTTAATGGTAGGTACTATATTGCCTTATCTGATCGAGGAAGCAAATTTAAGTTTTAGTATAGCTGGAGGGTTATTTGCGATTGGTAATCTTCTTGCAAGTTTCGTAAATCCACCGATTATAGCAAAGTTTGGTAGGAAACGGACCATTATTGCTTTATCATCACTAATTCCAATATGCTTAATTATTATAATGGGGATACCTTCCATTCCAGTTTTATATCTAAGCTTTGTATTTCTTGGTATTGGTCGTGGATCTGTTAGTATTTTTAATAACACTGTAGTGAATGAACGTGCAGAGGGGAAAAGTTCGATGTTAAACATCTTACATATGGCATTTGCAATTGGTGCTTTCCTTGCTCCTTTCCTAAGTTCTCTCTACATTAGCCATCAACTAACCTGGAAACATTTAGGATATACAGTTGTAGCTTTATTTGCACTTACTATTCTCCTTTTATGTTTTATTCCAATACCTCTCGATGAAGGAAAGAGTAAGGGAATAAAGAAAGAACAAACGAATACAAATCGTTCTTATATTAAAAGCAAGGATTTTTATGTGATTGGTTTGATTTTATTTTTCTATCTAGGACTTGAAAACTGTGTGAATGGCTGGTTTATCACATACTTTAAAAAGAGTGGTATTATGAGTGATAAATTAGCAACTAATTTAGTATCTTATACATGGTTGGCAGTAATGATAGGACGTCTTGTGACTGCTTTCTTATCTACTAAGGTGAAAAAGAAGACGTTAATATTAATAAACTGCATTTTAACAACAGGGTTTTTAGGTTTATTAATTTCAACAACCAATGTAAATATCATTGTTTTATCGATTACTTTATTAGGATTTTTCTTTGCTGGAATTTATCCAACCTGTATTGCCAATGCTGGATCAATTATAAAAGGAAGCCCATCTGGCATGTCAATGCTTCTTGCGATAGCTGCACTTGGTGGAATCATTGCACCACAAATTGTCGGAATTATAGCAGATGCCATTGGTCTAGGCGGTGCTATTGGTGTATTGTTATTTAGTAATGTATTTATGGTATTTTTTGCAATCATAAATTTTAAACGTAATGTAATAGAATAGAATACGATATATTTGGAATATTAGTATAGATAAGGGTAGTGTTCTAATGAGAAAGAGCTTTTTTGGCTATAAGAGAATATCTTTGGTCAAAGAAGCTTTTTTTATATATATTCATAACAGTTCACAAAATCTTTCTGTTATGATGGTAAATAGGTTTTTAATTAAAAATAATAAAGAATGGAGCCAAGGTGGAATGAACTTCTATTTAAATGATACCAAAGAGGTTTTGAAGGAAGTTGCAAGTAATGATAATGGTCTTACCAAGGATGAAGCTGAAAATAGAATACAAAAAGACGGAAAGAATATTTTAAAAGAAGCGAAGAAGGAATCTTTGTTTGTTCATTTCTTAAAACAGTTATTAGAACCAATGACAATTATATTAATTTCAGCTGCAATTGTCTCTGGCATTACAGCTGCATATTCTGGAGAATCCTATGCGGATGTTATTATTATTATGGCAGTTGTTATCATAAATGCTGTATTAGGAGTTTATCAGGAGAATAAGGCAGAAAAAGCGATTGATGCTTTGAAAGAAATGGCAGCTGCAATGTCAAAAGTAATCCGTTCTGGAGTACAGCTTTCTATAAAAAGTGAAGACTTGGTCGTAGGTGATATTATCATTCTTGAAGCAGGCGATGCGGTTCCAGCGGATGCGCGTATCTTAGAGAATGCGTCTATGAAGGTAGAGGAAGCAGCCTTAACAGGGGAAAGTGTTCCAGTAAATAAGACTGAACAAACCTTGTCTCTCTATGGAGGAAAGGACATTCCTCTTGGAGATCGTAAGAATATGGTCTACATGGGAAGCACCATTGCTTACGGAAGAGGTAAGGCAGTTGTTACCGGTACAGGAATGAATACTGAAATGGGAAAAATTGCAGATGCACTGGCAAATGCAAAAGAGGGGAAAACTCCACTTCAAATAAAATTATCCCAGTTAAGTAAGATTTTAAGCATTCTTGTTATAGGTATTTGTATTTTTATCTTTGCATTTCGCCTTTTCGGAAGTGGCAGCTTAAACAGTGAGAATCTAATTGACACCTTTATGGTAGCGGTTAGCTTAGCGGTAGCAGCTATACCAGAAGGACTTGCCACTGTTGTTACGATTGTATTATCCATTGGTGTAACCAATATGTCAAAAAGGAATGCTGTCATACGTAAGTTAACAGCAGTTGAAACACTTGGTAGTACACAGATTATTTGTTCTGATAAAACAGGAACCCTTACCCAAAATAAAATGACAGTTGTAAATGAATACACAAATGATCGCGCTTTTTTAGCAACAGCAATGGCTTTATGTAGTGATGCGGAATTGGATGAAGATAATCAGGCAATCGGAGAGCCTACAGAATGTGCCTTAGTCAATTATGCCTATACAAATCAATTATCAAAAGATGAACTAAAAAAGAAACAGCCACGAATTGGAGAAGCACCTTTTGACTCTGTTCGTAAGATGATGACTACAGTACATCAGAAGGAAACCGAATATATTCAGTATACAAAAGGAGCACCTGATGAAGTGCTAAAATGTTGTACTCATTATTTATCTGCGGATGGTGTTACTGAGATCACAGAAGAAATAAAAAGTGAAATACTAACGATAAATAAAGAAATGGCAGACGAGGCATTACGTGTACTAGCCGCTGCCTTTCGTTCTCATCATGATAAGGTAGCTACTTTTGATGAAAAAGATTTAGAAAAAGAGCTTGTGTTTGTTGGATTAACTGGAATGATAGACCCAGTTCGATCAGAAGTTTTAGTTGCAGTTAAGGAATGTAAGGAAGCGGGTATTCGCCCTATTATGATAACAGGTGATCACCGAGATACTGCAGTAGCTATAGCACAGAAACTTGATATTATAAAAGATCCATCTGAGGCTATTACAGGAGCTATGCTTTCTGAAATGGATGATGAGACATTTTCGGATGCGATTGAAAACTACTCTGTTTATGCCCGTGTACAGCCGGAGCATAAAGTTCGAATCGTAACGACTTGGAAAGAAAAAGGTAAAGTGGTTGCAATGACTGGAGATGGTGTAAATGATGCGCCTTCCATTAAAAGTGCTGATATTGGAATCGGAATGGGAATCACAGGTACCGATGTTACGAAAAATGTTGCTGACATGGTGTTAGCTGATGATAATTTTGCTACTATCGTTGTAGCGGTAGAAGAAGGTAGAAGGATTTATGATAACATCCGAAAGTCCATTCAATTTTTACTCTCCTCTAATTTAAGTGAGGTATTAGCAATCTTTGTAGCAACAATTCTTGGTTTTACTATTTTAAAGCCAGTTCATCTTCTTTGGATCAATTTGATTACAGATAGTTTTCCTGCTCTTGCACTCGGTATGGAACGAGGAGAAGCGGATGTGATGAAGAGAAAGCCAAGGGATACGAAGGAGGGAATCTTCGCTGGAGGTCTTGGTTTTGATGTTATCTATCAAGGTTGTTTTGTTACTATAATCACGCTCCTATCCTATTTCGTGGGTCATTATATGGAAAGTGGAAGATGGGAGATCGCAAGTAGCAACGACGGAATGACAATGGCTTTTCTTACTATGTCGTTAGCAGAAGTAATACACTCTTATAACTTACGTTCCAGGGAAAAATCGATTTTTCAGATGAATTATCAAAATTCTTATCTTCTCGGAGCAATTTTATTATCGTTTGTACTAACGACTGCAGTAATTTATGTGCCATTCTTAAGGGATGCATTTGGTTTTACGGAAATAAGGATTGAAGAATATGGAGTTGCAGTTTTATTTGCAATTACCATGATTCCTGTTGTTGAGATTGTAAAGGCGATAAAAAGAATACGGAACAGAAAATAGAAGATTATAAAAAGAATAATAAATAAAAGTATATAAAAAGTAATAAATAATTCGTATATAATATGAGAGCAGGATGAAAAGAGAAATCCTCCTATAAGAAGAGTATGGGGGAATCATCGTTTTATCCTGCTTTTATATTGTAGTGTGAATTGGAATCCAAAATATGGTTATACTACAAATTAATACTAGATTTTTTCCGCTTTCCATACGCTAGTAGCTTGTTGGTAATTTATTGTAGGTTTTTACTATTTGGAGGATAATCTTAGGGGATACCCCTAATTCATGACAAGGAAAAGTCCACGAAGCATGCTTTTTATTATATGGAGGGATAGAAGGGGAAAAATGTGAATATCGGACTTTATAGATATTTTACGAAAAATATAAAAAAGCTGTACAATTTGCTATTGACAGCTTGACTATACTATGATAATATGAAATGTGCACTATTATGATTTTACATGCCCATATGTATATATTATAACACATAAAGTTCAAAATGCAAAGTGTTTTTAAGAAATTTTATTGCATATTTCATAAAAAACACAAAATGTGCTTTTGAAAAACACGGAAAACTCAATATTTTGTGGGTTTTCTTACATTTTATACAGGGTTAAAATAAGTGTACCGCCTTGCTTGCGAGGCTACGAGTATGAGGTTAAATTCGTTTCGATTCAGTCTGTTTGGAACATATCATAATTTAGCTGGTGTGCATTAGTTTTTATTATATGGCTAAGTAACTGAAACAGTAGAATAAACTCTCAATACTCGATTATATAAAAAATAGAAAATTTCAAGGGGTGAAAACGTCAATGGATAAAAACAGAATACGTCCGATTAAAGTTGGAAAAGGCGTAAGAATGAGCTATTCAAAGCAAAAAGAAGTACTTGAAATGCCAAATCTCATTGAAGTTCAGAAGGATTCCTATCAGTGGTTCTTAGAGGAAGGCCTAAATGAAGTATTCGATGATATTTCGCCGATCGAAGATTATAGCGATCATCTTAGCCTTGAGTTCGTAAGCTTTCAGCTCTGCGAGGATGATGTTAAGTATTCGATTGAAGAATGCAAGGAAAGAGATGCAACCTATGCGGCTCCGTTGAAAGTAAAAGTTAGACTTCGTAACAAAGAGACGGAAGAAATCAATGAACATGACATCTTCATGGGTGACTTACCTTTAATGACTGAGACTGGTACCTTTGTTATCAATGGTGCTGAACGTGTTATCGTTAGCCAGTTAGTACGTTCCCCTGGAATTTATTATGCAATTCAACATGATAAAGTTGGTAAGACTCTTCACTCCAGTACCGTAATTCCTAACAGAGGTGCTTGGTTAGAGTATGAAACAGATTCCAACGATGTATTTTATGTTCGAGTAGATAGAAATAGAAAAGTTCCGATTACTGTATTGCTTCGTGCTATGGGTATCGGTTCCAACGCTGAGATTGTTGAGATGTTTGGTGAAGAACCAAAGATTTTAGCAAGCTTTAGCAAAGACCCATCTGATAACTATCAAGATGGTCTTCTTGAGTTGTACAAAAAACTTCGTCCAGGTGAACCACTTTCTGTAGAAAGTGCAGAGTCCTTAATTAATAGTATGTTCTTCGATCCTAGAAGATATGACCTTGCTAAGGTTGGACGTTTTAAGTTTAATAAGAAGTTAGCTTTGAAAAACCGAGTTGTAGGTTTCCCTCTAGCTGAGGATGTTGTTGATACAGAAACAGGTGAAATCCTAGCAGAGGCTGGTACAATTATTACAGAAGCTCTTGCAATTCGTATTCAGAATAGAGCAGTGAAATCCATCTTAGTTCAGGCAGAGGAACGTAACGTTGTTGTTCTTTCTAATATGATGGTTGATTTTGAAGAGTATGTTGAACTGGACTGTGACAAAGAAGAGTTAGGAATCACAGAAGAAGTTTACTACCCAGCTCTTCGTATGATTTTAGATTCTTGCAGCAGTCAAGAAGAAATTAAAGATGCTGTAGCAAAGCATATTACTGATTTAATTCCTAAGCATATTACAAAGGATGATATCTTTGCATCCATCAATTACAATATGCACTTAGAATATGGAATTGGTAATGAAGATGATATTGACCATTTAGGAAATCGTCGTATTCGTGCGGTAGGTGAATTATTACAGAACCAGTACAGAATCGGTCTTTCCAGAATGGAACGTGTTGTTCGTGAAAGAATGACAACTCAGGACTTAGAAGGAATTAGTCCGCAGTCTTTAATTAATATTAAGCCAGTAACCGCAGCAGTGAAGGAATTCTTCGGAAGTTCTCAGTTGTCCCAGTTCATGGATCAGAACAACCCTCTTGGTGAGCTT
>NZ_DAMADT010000003.1:147940-205380 GCF_031997925.1 Lachnoclostridium sp.
GTCTTTCTGCCCTTGGTCCTGGTGGTCTTAGCCGTGATCGTGCGGGATTCGAGGTTCGTGACGTTCACTATTCTCACTATGGTAGAATGTGTCCAATTGAGACACCAGAAGGTCCTAACATCGGTCTTATTAACTCCTTAGCATCTTACGCTAGAATTAACCAATACGGTTTTATTGAGGCGCCTTATCGTAAGGTGGATAAAACTGAAGCTGAAAATCCACGTGTAACGGAAGAAGTTGTTTACTTAACAGCGGATGAAGAAGATAAATATGTTGTTGCACAGGCAAATGAGCCATTAGATGCAACAGGACATTTTGTAAATCAGAGTGTATCTGGTCGTTACAGAGAAGAAACTTCTTCCTATCAGAAGAGAAAAGTTGATTTAATGGACGTTTCTCCTAAGATGGTATTCTCTGTTGCTACAGCGATGATTCCATTCCTCCAAAACGACGATGCAAACCGTGCGCTCATGGGATCTAACATGCAGCGTCAGGCGGTACCATTGTTATTTACTGAGGCACCTGTTGTTGGAACAGGTATGGAATTGAAAACAGCAGTAGACTCTGGTGTTTGTGTTGTTTCAAAGAAAGCGGGTACTGTTGAGAAGTCAACTTCCCGTGAAGTTGTAATAAAGAATGAGGATGGAACAAAGTCGACCTATCGTCTTGTTAAATTTGCAAGAAGTAACCAGGGTACTTGTATCAACCAAAGACCTATCGTGGTAAAGGGAGATAAGGTAGAAGCTGGCGAGGTTATTGCTGACGGTCCATCTACGGCAAACGGTGAATTAGCACTTGGTAAAAGCCCATTAATCGGATTTATGACCTGGGAAGGTTATAATTACGAAGATGCGGTATTGTTAAGTGAAAGACTTGTTCAGGAAGATGTTTATACTTCTGTTCATATTGAAGAATATGAAGCGGAAGCTCGTGATACAAAGCTTGGACCAGAAGAAATCACAAGAGATGTTCCAGGTGTTGGTGATGATGCACTTAAGGATCTTGATGAAAGAGGTATTATCCGTATTGGTGCTGAAGTTCGTGCCGGAGATATCTTAGTTGGTAAGGTTACACCAAAGGGTGAAACTGAGCTTACAGCAGAAGAGAGACTTCTTCGTGCAATCTTTGGCGAGAAGGCAAGAGAAGTTCGTGATACTTCCCTTCGTGTACCTCACGGTGAGTACGGTATTATCGTAGACGCTAAGGTATTCACAAGAGAAAATGGTGATGAATTATCTCCTGGTGTTAACCAGACAGTACGTGTTTATATCGCTCAAAAGAGAAAGATTCAAGTTGGTGATAAGATGGCTGGTCGACATGGTAATAAGGGTGTTGTTTCCCGTGTATTACCAGCAGAAGATATGCCATTCCTACCAAATGGTAGACCACTTGATATCGTATTAAACCCTCTAGGCGTACCTTCCCGTATGAACATCGGTCAGGTGTTAGAGATCCACTTAAGTCTTGCTTCTAGAGTACTTGGATTTAATGTTTCAACACCAGTATTTGACGGTGCAAACGAGTTCGATATTATGGATACTTTAGAGCTTGCGAACGATTATGTAAATACACCATTAGGTGAGTTCCAGGCAAAATATAAAGATATATTAGATCCAGAAGTTATGGATTACCTTGTAACAAATGAAGATTACAGAAAACAGTGGGAAGGTGTTCCAATTAACCGTGATGGTAAGGTACGTCTTCGTGATGGTAGAACTGGTGAGTACTTTGATAGTTCTGTAACCGTTGGATTCATGCACTACTTAAAACTTCACCACTTAGTAGATGATAAGATTCATGCTCGTTCTACCGGTCCTTACTCTTTAGTAACTCAGCAGCCTCTTGGAGGTAAAGCTCAGTTCGGTGGTCAGAGATTCGGTGAGATGGAGGTTTGGGCACTTGAGGCATATGGTGCAGCTCATATCTTACAGGAAATCTTAACTGTGAAGTCCGATGATGTTACAGGACGTGTTAAGACTTATGAAGCAATTATTAAGGGTGACAATATATCAGAACCTGGTATTCCGGAATCCTTTAAGGTACTCCTTAAGGAACTTCAGTCACTTGCACTTGATGTTACAGTTCTTGATGAGAACGGTGATGAAGTTAAGATGACAGAAAAAATCGATTACGGTGAAACAGAGTTTACGCAGTATATCGAGGAAGATAACTTCAGATATGATGAGGGCTTTGAGGAAGCTGGATACAGTGAAGTGAATCCGGATGAGGAAAGCGACACATTCGAAAGCTTCGACGAGAGTGATAGCGTAGTGGAGTTTAGTGAGTCGGATGATTTCGGAGAATAATACTGAAGGGAGAGCCAGACAATGCCAACAGAGATGATAAATGAAAGTGTCAAGGATATTACCTATGACGCGATTAAGATAGGCCTGGCTTCACCAGAGAAGATCAGAGAGTGGTCTAGGGGTGAAGTTAGAAAGCCAGAAACAATCAATTACAGAACGCTCAAACCGGAAAAAGACGGTTTATTCTGCGAAAAGATTTTTGGGCCAAACAAAGACTGGGAATGTCATTGTGGTAAATACAAGAAGATTCGCTATAAGGGCGTAGTATGTGACCGCTGTGGAGTTGAAGTAACTAAGGCAAGTGTTCGACGTGAAAGAATGGGTCACATCGAACTTGCAGCTCCAGTGTCTCATATTTGGTACTTCAAGGGAATCCCAAGTAGAATGGGTCTTATCTTAGACCTTTCTCCAAGAACTCTTGAGAAAGTTTTATATTTTGCATCTTATATTGTACTTGATAAGGGAACTACCGATTTACAGTACAAACAGGTGTTAAATGAAAAAGAATTTAGAGAAGCATATGATAAATATGGTGACAGATTCCGTGTAGGAATGGGCGCTGAAGCGATTATGGAACTTTTAGAGGCCATTGACTTAGAGAAAGAGTCAAAAGACCTAAAGAGAGGCTTAAAAGAATCTACGGGACAAAAAAGAGCTCGTATTATTAAGAGACTTGAGGTTGTAGAAGCGTTCCGTGAGTCTGGAAATAAGCCTGAGTGGATGATTATGACAGTGGTTCCTGTTATACCACCAGATTTACGTCCAATGGTACAGTTAGACGGTGGCCGTTTTGCTACTTCTGACATGAATGACCTATATCGTAGAATTATCAACCGTAACAATCGTCTTAAGAGACTTCTTGAGCTTGGTGCGCCTGATATTATTGTTCGTAACGAGAAGAGAATGTTACAAGAAGCAGTGGATGCTCTAATTGATAATGGTAGAAGAGGACGTCCTGTGACTGGTCCTGGTAACAGACCATTAAAGTCCTTATCCGATATGTTAAAGGGTAAGCAAGGTCGTTTCCGTCAGAACTTACTTGGTAAACGTGTTGACTACTCCGGTCGTTCTGTTATCGTTGTAGGTCCTGAACTTAAGCTATACCAGTGTGGTCTTCCAAAAGAGATGGCGATAGAATTGTTTAAGCCATTCGTTATGAAAGAGTTAGTTGCAAAAGGAACTGCTCATAATATTAAATCTGCGAAAAAGATGGTAGAAAGATTACAGCCTGAGGTATGGGATATCTTAGAAGAGGTAATCAGAGAGCATCCAGTTATGTTAAATCGTGCTCCTACCCTCCATAGACTTGGTATTCAGGCATTCGAGCCAGTACTTGTAGAAGGTAAGGCGATTAAGCTTCATCCACTCGTATGTACAGCGTTCAACGCCGACTTCGACGGTGACCAGATGGCGGTGCATTTACCACTTAGTGTAGAAGCTCAGGCAGAGTGTCGTTTCCTTTTGTTATCACCTAACAACTTGTTAAAACCATCCGATGGTGGTCCTGTTGCGGTTCCATCTCAGGATATGGTTCTTGGTATTTACTATTTAACACTTCAAAAACCAGGTGATAATGGAGAAGGTAAGTTCTTTAAGAGTGTAAACGAAGCAATTCTTGCCTATGAAAATGGTGCAATCTCACTTCATGCAATGATTAAAGTTCGTAGAACTTGTCTTAATGCAGAAGGTGTGGAGGAATCCAGAATAATAGAATCTACCGTGGGACGTTTCATCTTTAATGAAATTATTACGCAGGATCTTGGTTTTGTTGATCGTAGCAAGCCAGAAAACTTCCTTGCACTTGAAATTGATTTCCACGTTGGTAAGAAGCAGTTAAAGAAGATTCTTGAGAAATGTATCAATACTCGTGGTGCAACTCAAACTGCGGAAACTCTTGATGCGATTAAGTCTTTAGGTTATAAGTACTCTACTCGTGCAGCGATGACAGTATCCATTTCTGACATGACTGTACCAGAAGCGAAGAAAGATATCATTGAGCGTGCGGAAAAGCAGGTAGAAGATATCGCTAAGAACCACCGTCGTGGTTTGATGACCGAAGAAGAGCGTTATAAAGCAGTTATTGAAACCTGGAAAGAAGCCGATGATGAAATCACAAAGGAACTTCTTTCTGGACTTGATAAATATAACAACATCTACATGATGGCTGACTCCGGTGCCCGTGGTTCCGATAAGCAGATTAAACAGTTAGCTGGTATGCGTGGACTTATGGCGGATACATCAGGTAAGACAATCGAGTTGCCTATCAAGGCGAACTTCCGTGAAGGTCTTGACGTACTTGAGTACTTCATCTCCGCACATGGTGCTCGTAAAGGTCTTTCCGATACTGCTCTTCGTACAGCCGACTCTGGTTACTTAACTCGTCGTCTTGTAGACGTATCTCAGGATTTAATTATTCGTGAGGTTGACTGTTGTGAAGGTACTGATGAAATTCCAGGTATGGAAATTAAAGCCTTCATGGATGGAAAAGAAGTTATTGAAGGATTAGAAGACAGAATTACAGGTCGTTATGCATGTGAGACAATCTACGATGATAATGGTGAGTTGATTGTGAAGAAAAATCACATCATCACACCAAAACGTGCTGCTCGTATCGTAGCAAGCCAAGCATTCGAAGATCCAAATGCAACGATTAAGATTCGTACCGTTCTTTCTTGTAAATCACACATCGGTGTTTGTGCTAAATGTTACGGTGCAAACATGGCTACTGGTGAAGCAGTACAGGTTGGTGAAGCAGTTGGTATTATTGCGGCTCAGTCAATTGGTGAGCCAGGTACACAGCTTACCATGCGTACGTTCCATACCGGTGGTGTTGCGGGTGATGATATTACTCAGGGTCTTCCTCGTGTCGAAGAACTTTTCGAGGCAAGAAAGCCAAAGGGACTTGCAATTATCGCAGAATTCGGTGGTACCGTTACAATTAAGGATACCAAGAAAAAGCGTGAAGTTATAGTTACTAGAACAAGCAATGATTCTTTAGAATCGAAAGCATATTTAATTCCTTACGGTTCTAGAATTAAGGTTATGGATGAACAGGTAATTGAAGCTGGTGATGAGTTAACAGAAGGTTCTGTAAACCCACACGATATCTTAAAGATTAAGGGTGTTCGTGCAGTACAGGATTACATGATTCAGGAAGTTCAAAGAGTTTACCGCTTACAGGGTGTAGAAATCAACGATAAGCATATCGAAGTGATTGTTCGCCAGATGTTAAAGAAGGTTCGTATTGAGAATAATGGTGATGCAGAGTTCTTACCAGGAACAATGGTAGATATCTTAGAGTTTAACGATGTAAACGAAAGCCTAGCAGCGCAAGGTTTAGAGATTGCTGAAGGAAAGCAGACAATGCTTGGTATTACCAAGGCTTCTCTTGCAACGAACTCATTCCTTTCCGCGGCTTCCTTCCAGGAGACAACAAAAGTTCTTACAGAAGCAGCGATTAAGGGTAAGATTGATCCATTGATTGGTCTTAAGGAAAACGTAATCATCGGTAAGTTAATTCCAGCAGGTACTGGTATGAAACACTAC
This sequence comes from Lachnoclostridium sp., assembly GCF_031997925.1. Taxonomy (NCBI): domain Bacteria; kingdom Bacillati; phylum Bacillota; class Clostridia; order Lachnospirales; family Lachnospiraceae; genus Lachnoclostridium; species Lachnoclostridium sp. Next base: position 153,793 of record NZ_DAMADT010000003.1, read on the forward strand.
CGCAATGTTAAGTTAGATACGGATCAGAATGAGGAAGTTACATTCTCTGAGGATGAATTTGACAATGGAAATTATGAAGGTAATTTCTCTGGTAATGATTTTAAACAAAACTTCTATGAGAACGAAGACCTTAATTCGGATGAAGAAGTAAACTTCTCTGAGGATGAATATTTCGAGGATGAAGAAAATGATCTTTCCGTTGAGAATTATGATGATTTAAAATTTTCTGAGGAAGAAGAATAAGTAAGGGTTTTAAAGGATTGAGTGATGATTCTATAAAACTTTAAAAAGATTAGGCTGTTGCAAAACAATATTTGCAACAGCCTTTTTGTAATATGAGGAAGGTATTGTAGTTATTACGGCTCTTTGTACAAAGTGTTGGGGGTAGGGTCCTTTGGAACCGTTATTACCAACAACAAGATAGCATTGATGTTCTTGATTATAGATGTTTTTTGTATAGTATGTACCCTTGACGAAAGGAAAGTACGGGAATACAATAGCTTTAGATAGTTTGAGGAAAGGGGATAGTGTGGGAAGAATAGGTCAGCATAATACGCTAACCAAGATTTCTTCTAACACCCTACTGAGCAGGCATGGTTACAAGTGTGAAAGATCAAGATTTTTCGCAGGATTGCGACAGAATGGAGGGGGTATATGGATTTTTTATATCAGTTAGAGAGTATAAGAAACCCATTTTTTAGTGGGATATTTCGTCTATTTACCTTATTAGGACAAGAGGTCATAGTATTAGCAGTATTGTGCTTTTTTTACTGGTGTTATAATAAAAAATTAGCTTATCAAATAAGTTTTGGTTTCTTTCTTTCTGCGATTTTAGTTCAGGGATTAAAGATAACGTTTCGAATCCCTCGGCCATGGGTAAAGGATCCTCTATTTATACCAGTAGAGGGGGCTATTAATGCTGCAACCGGTTATTCGTTTCCAAGTGGGCATACACAAGCGGCGACAGCTTTGTATGGGACATTGGCACTTGCAGCTAATAAAAAAGCATCAAAGATTATATTTTTTCTTGTAATAGCAATGGTAGGTTTGTCTAGAATGTATCTTGGAGTTCATACTCCAGCAGATGTATTAACTTCTTTTGGAATTACTTTAGTAACTATTTTACTTGTGCATTATTTCTCAAAATATGAGCTTACTAAAGATAAAAAGGTATATTTGATGATTGGTATCGGTGTATTCGCGGTCGCTCTATTAATTTATTGCATATCCTTATATACTAATGGTACAATAGAGTTAGCATATGCAGCAGATAGTTGCAGTGCAGCAGCAGCCGGTGTAGGTTTAGCCATTGGCTGGTATGTAGAAAGTACGTATCTTAATTTTAATGAGAGAGCATGTAGTAATCGAATGCAAGTAGTAAAATTATTGGTTGGACTATCCATTACTGTATTACTACAAGAAGGCTTAGGTGTTATCCTTGGGGCTTCTATTGCAGGAAAGGGTATTAAATATTTTTTATTGGTATTATGGATTATGATAGGTTATCCATGTATTATTAAAAGATTTATGAGTAAAATGTGAGGTGTGAAGAGATTTTCTAAGGCGCCAAAAGGCACTGCCTAAGAAATTCTAAAACTTCACACTGGTTTCATTCATTGCTTGTGGCCTGTGTAATCCTCGGCACAATTTTCAGATACAAGGAAAGATGCGCAGGAATGAGGAGAAAGATCAAAATAGGATATACTTTATACTAACATTAAATGTGCTATTACAATAAATAGAAAGTAAGTTACGATTTTTAAATGCGCAGAACAAGCGCAGGAATGGAGGTTACTATGGATATCTATGAATATATGGAAGGATATGATCGTTCCTTTGATGAAGATGAATTCGATTTAAGAGTGTGGGAATATATGCAGCAAGAAGATTTCGAATTAACAGAGAACTTTGAAAACTTTTTAAAGGAATATTCGATTGAAAATACTCATCAATTCTTAAAAGTTATTCGTATGAAGCAAAGGAGAAAGGGATTATCTTAATTCATGATAATAGCATTATTTGAAAATTAAGGTTCCCTTTTATAATATTATCATGTATAATATCTTAGGGCTAAGAAAAAATATATTATTAGATAGATTTACAAGTTGTGAAATATTTAACGAATATAAGGAGGATAAAATATGTTAGTATCAGCAAAAGACATGATAACAAAAGCAAAAGCAGGCCATTATGCTGTAGGCCAATTTAATATTAATAATCTTGAGTGGACAAAGGCTATTTTATTAACTGCACAAGAACTTAATTCACCAGTAATTTTAGGTGTATCTGAAGGTGCAGGTAAATATATGACAGGTTACAAAACTGTAACAGCTATGGTATCTAATATGATAGATGAGTTAAAAATTACAGTACCAGTAGCTCTACACTTAGATCATGGTTCATTTGAAGGTTGTTTAAAATGTATCGATGCAGGTTTCTCCTCAATCATGTTTGATGGTTCCCACTATCCAATTGAAGAGAATATTGAGAAAACAAAAGAATTAGTAAAGATTTGTGCTGAAAAGAATTTATCCTTAGAAGCAGAAGTTGGATCCATCGGTGGAGAAGAAGATGGTGTTGTAGGTGCAGGAGAATGCGCTGACCCAGACGAATGCAAGATGATTGCTGATCTTGGTGTTACTATGTTAGCAGCAGGTATCGGTAATATTCATGGTAAGTATCCAGAAAACTGGGCTGGTCTTAGCTTTGATACTTTAGATGCAATTCAGAAGTTAACTGGCGATATGCCATTAGTTCTTCATGGTGGTACTGGTATTCCAGAAGATATGATTAAGAAAGCAATTTCTCTTGGTGTAGCTAAGATAAATGTAAATACAGAATGTCAGCTAAGCTTTGCAGATGCAACTCGTAAGTACATTGAAGCTGGTAAGGATTTAGAGGGAAAAGGATTTGACCCACGTAAATTATTAGCTCCTGGTGTAGATGCAATTAAGGCAACTGTGAAAGAGAAGATGCAGTTATTCGGATCTGTTGGAAAAGCAGAGTAGGGTAATGTTAATTTGCATTATATGTTCAGTTATGTAAACGATATAAGTATACCGTGGTATAAGAATATCGTGACATAAGTAAAAGCATAAGTCGGTTTAGAGTGATGAAATAATATAGATATTAAATTATCTTATATTTAAAAGCTGAAGAAACGGAATTGGATTCTGGTTCTTCAGCTTTTTATTTCCCACAAATTAAAATTTTTTGAGGGGCACGCCTTTACTCTGGAGGTTTGGTAAGACAAATGCATTCACCTTGACAAAATGACTCCACCAGACATAATTTGTATTTACAACCCAAATTGGAAATGTTATACTTTTTATATTGATCTCGATTTTTAAACTAAAAAATTTGTGACAATGAGCTTATGAGCAAGTAGCGTAAGCGGATTGCGAATATCCGCTTTGACTAAGGTTTTATGAAGGATTAGTATTGCTATGGTATATAGACAGGAAGCGTAAACGTAAAGCTACGGCCAGAATAAAGGAAAGATATTGAAAAGAATTTGGATTGACTTGATATGGTATTTATTATAAGAAAATAGTTTTATATAACAAGAACTCAGCAAGTTTGTGTCAGTGCGCTGCAAAGCGAACAAGTTCGCTTACACAATACTTGTATTGCGAGAAAGGGACACACATTCATTCGTGTGCAGAAATGAGGTTAAATATGAAGGGAATTGTGTTAGCCGGTGGTAGTGGTACAAGGCTTTATCCATTAACCAGAGTAACATCAAAACAATTATTGCCTGTTTACGATAAACCAATGATATATTATCCGCTATCCGTACTTATGACAGCCGGAATTCGTGATATTTTAATAATCTCGACACCGGAAGATACTCCAAGGTTTAAGGAACTTCTTGGGGATGGAAGTCAATTTGGAATTGCGTTATCGTATGCGGTTCAGAATAGCCCGGATGGATTGGCGCAGGCCTTTCTCATTGGCGAGGAATTTATTGGTACCGATAATGTGGCGATGATACTTGGAGATAATATCTTTCATGGCTATGGCTTGGATATTCGTTTAAGAAGAGCAGCTTCAAAAGAAATAGGGGCGACCGTTTTTGGGTATTATGTTGACGACCCTGAGCGTTTTGGTATTGTTGAATTTAATTCGGAAGGAAAAGCGGTCTCTATTGAGGAAAAACCGGTAAATCCGAAATCAAACTATTGTGTTACAGGATTGTATTTCTATGATAATAGAGTAGTTGAGTATGCGAAGAGGTTGAAACCTTCCAAACGCGGTGAGCTTGAAATTACTGATTTAAACCGTATCTATTTGGAACAAGGAGAATTGGAAGTTTCATTATTAGGACAAGGTTACACTTGGCTTGATACAGGGACGCATGAATCTTTGGTTGAGGCGACTAATTTTGTAAAAACAGTAGAAACACATCAACACAGAAAAATAGGCTGCCTTGAGGAGATAGGATATTTAATGGGCTGGATTGACAAAGAGAAACTCGAGAGTATCTATCTACAATTTAAAAACAATCAATATGGAACTTATTTAAAGGATATATTGGATGGTAAATACTTAGATAAGCAGTAAGTCAACAAGCTTCCCCATAGGAATGTATTTTTGTTTATTGCGGTAAATTATTGTCTTTCTAACATTGCTTATGTTTACAAAAAAGGTAGAATTAAAAATTACTGGAGTATAAATTTATCAAAAAGACCGAAGAAGCATTTAATCTCACCAGGGAAGTTCCTCGCCGTTGAAAGCGTGGGACTTCCCTGTTTCATACACGTAGTGGTAATGAGGTTATGCAGTAGCTTAAGCGGATAGCAAATATCGCTTTGACTTTAACTACTTGTCTGCATTTACTTGTATTGCAAAATGGATAAGGGTATAATAAGCATAGCGAAAACTTGACTTTAAAAGAAAGGGCAAAGGAATAATATTATGAAATTATTAGTTACCGGAGGTGCTGGTTTTATAGGCAGCAACTTTGTACAATATATGGTAAATAATTATCCTGAGGATACCATTGTTAATTTAGATGCGCTAACCTATGCAGGAAATCTTGAAAGCTTAAAACAGGTAGAAGATAAGCCGAATTATCGCTTTATTAAAGGAGACATTTCGGACAGAGCATTTATCATGGAGCTGTTTGAAAAAGAAGCGTTTGATGTTGTTGTAAATTTCGCTGCAGAAAGTCATGTAGATCGTTCCATCCTAGATCCTGAAGTTTTTGTGAAAACAAATGTGTTAGGAACTCTAGTACTGCTAGATGCATCAAAGAAATTTCAAGTAAAGAGATTTCATCAAGTATCAACTGACGAGGTGTATGGTGACCTTCCAATTGATCGTACGGACTTATTTTTCACGGAAGATACACCGCTTCATACTTCAAGTCCTTACTCCTCCAGTAAGGCAAGTGCGGATTTATTCGTACTTTCTTATTTTCGTACTTACGGGTTACCGGTAACCATATCCCGTTGCTCAAACAATTATGGGCCTTACCATTTTCCAGAAAAATTAATACCTCTTATGATTATTCGCGCCTTCCATAATGAGAAGCTTCCCGTTTACGGCAATGGTAGTAACGTCAGAGACTGGCTACATGTGACAGACCATTGTTCGGCTATCAACTTAATTATCCGGGGTGGAAAACCAGGAGAAGTATATAATATTGGTGGACACAATGAAAAGACCAATCTTGAAGTAGTTAAGGAAATTCTAAAGGCACTAAATAAACAGGAAAGCTTAATAGAATATGTAACCGATCGCCCTGGGCATGACCTACGTTATGCGATCGATCCAAGAAAAATAGAGCAAGAGCTTGGATGGAAACCTATATACCATTTTGAAACTGGTTTAAAGCAAACAATTGACTGGTATCTGGAAAATAAGGACTGGTGGGAACGTATTATGAATGGTGAGTACCGCTCTTATTTCAATGAGATGTATGGAGAACGTTTATCATGAGAGTAGTTGTAACTGGGGTAAATGGTCAGTTGGGTTATGATGTGGTAAAGGAATTAAAAAAACAAGGATTTACAGCTATCGGGTTAACAAGAGAGAACCTTGACATAACTGATGAAAATCAAGTAATGAGAACAATTAGAGAAATAAATCCAGAAGCGGTAATTCATTGTGCTGCCTATACAGCTGTAGATCTTGCTGAGGAGGAAACAGAAAAATCATTGAGAGTAAATGCGCTGGCGACCTCCAATCTGGCAAAAGCTTGTGCAGAAATTCATGCGAAAATGATATATGTTAGTACAGATTATGTTTTTCCAGGGGAAGGAGAAAAACCTTACGAAACATTAGATCAAGTTGCTCCTATCAACTGGTATGGACAGACGAAATACGAAGGAGAGCAGGCTGTACTTCGAGAACTGGAAAGCTATTTTATTGTTAGAGTTTCCTGGGTATTTGGTAAGAATGGAAAGAATTTTGTAAGGACAATGTTACGTCTTAGTGAGGAAAAAAGTACCGTATCTGTTGTTGCTGATCAAATCGGTTCACCAACTTACACAGTAGATTTGGCAAGGTGCCTTGTAGACATGATAAAATCAGATAAATATGGGATTTATCATGCTACCAATGAAGGATTTTGCAGCTGGTATGATTTTGCGAAAGAAATATTTCGTATGTCTGGAAGAAATATAACAGTTCAACCATTAACATCGGATGAATTTCCAGTCAAAGCAAAACGCCCTAAAAATAGCAGACTTAGCAAAGAAAAATTAACAGAACAGGGATTTGAACGGCTACCTTCTTGGCAAGATGCGTTATCTCGCTATTTAAACGAGTTACAAGCAGAGAATCTTATATAGAATAATGTATAACCTTACAGAAGATGTCATTCTTCGTCTCAGTGTATTTAAGCATATTCAAGCATCCACTGTAGGTTACGAGGAAGTAGTGAAGCGGATTCCGAGTATCCGCGTTGATAATGTCTGTGGAATTAAGATGGAGAATAAAAGAATGGGAAAAATAACAGTTACAGAATGTGGTATTGATGGGTTACTTGTAATTGAACCTACAATATTTAAAGACAATCGTGGATACTTTATAGAGACGTATCATAAAGAGGCGTATGAAGCCGTAGGGATCACCGCCGAGTTTGTACAGGACAACCAGTCGATGTCAACAAAGGGAGTACTAAGAGGATTGCATTTTCAAATCAATTATCCGCAAGCGAAACTTGTACGGGTATTAAGCGGTGAGGTTTTTGATGTGGCGGTAGATCTTAGAAAAGGTTCCAAAACATTTGGTAAATGGTATGGTGTGGTACTTAGTGAAGAGAACCAAAAACAATTTTTTGTACCAGAAGGATTTGCCCATGGATATTTAGTTTTATCTGAGACTGCAGTGTTTGCTTATAAATGTACTGACTTCTATCACCCGGGTGATGAAGGTGGATTGCTTTGGAATGATCCTGAGGTTGGTGTTGAGTGGCCAATTCCTAAAGATATGGAGTTAGTAATTGCACAAAGAGACCAAGAATGGGGGACTTTAGCGGAGATAAAATAGTATAGGCTAGATTTTAGAACAACAGGCTGAGATTTCATATCTCAGCCTTTGTTGTTAGGTTTGTACCTAAAACTAAATCAGCTTTGTATCAATTTTCGGGGTGAGATTCCTTAAGAACCCGCCTAGATACTAGATGTGGGGCTATTGTTAAATCTACATCGTAACAAATGTAAACCAATTATAAAATAAAGGTTGACATATAAACTATCATAGAATATAATGTTCAAAAAAACCGAGGTGCAACTATGAAAAAAACAAAAACAATGACAATCACAATGATAGCATTAATGACAGCAATACTATGTATTTTAGCCCCAATATCTATTCCACTATCCACAGTTCCAATCTCATTGGGAACCTTTGGTGTATATCTTTGTGCAGCAATTTTAGGACCCAAAAATGGAATAATCTGTGTACTTATCTATCTTATGCTTGGATTAGTTGGAATTCCAGTTTTTGCAGAAGGAATGGCTGGATTTGGAGTTTTGGCCGGACCAACAGGTGGATATCTGATAGGTTACCTTGTCATAGCTTTTTTTACTGGTTTCTTTACAAAGAAGTGGGGGAAAAATCCGCTTATTGTATTTTTAGGCATGGTAATTGGTACAATAGGTTGCTATCTCATCGGAACGATATGGCTTGGCCTACAGCTTAATCTTGGGGTATGGCAAGCATTGATGGCGGGAGTTATTCCATTTATACCAGGAGATATCATAAAAATGGTTGCATGTACAGCAATCTCCCTGCCAGTACGAAAACAAATAAAAGTTTATCTGGAAGTAGGAAAATAATAAAAAATTTTTATTTATAGATGGGGATAGTGATAGCAAATAATAGTTAGTGCGGGGTACCAGCTCATTCCGATTATAAAATAGTTTTCTTTTCATAAAATTAGCATTATTTATAATACATGAAATTTGACATCTTTACCGATAAAGAACGAAAAAATGATTGGATTTTACAATTTTAGTATGTTATAATTATCATTAGGTTAGTATACTTATGAAAAGTATACAGGGGCGCGTGATTTATGTAGAATCTATTTTTTATTGTATCAGAATCAAGAGGTAATTTTCGCAATTCTTTGCCTAGGTAGCTTGTTCGATTCTTGGTACTTTTTATTAAAATTAACTTCTTTGATTTAAGTGGTGGAAGCGTTCACGATTAAGATATGAATAGCATAAAGGCTTAAATACCTATTTACAAAAGCAGATATTTCAAACAAAATACGAGAAGGATAATTATAATTTCGCGTGTATAGGGGATAGGTATGGAGAATTTCATGTTATCAAATGGAGAAAAATTAAGAATCCGACTCGTTCGTGAGAATTTAAAACGAGTAGTAGTTTTTTCGTCCATTTTTGGTTTGTTATTGCCGATTTTGGCTGTATTCCTATGGAATTTCGGTGAGGATAACGAGGTTCAAAAAGCATACCTTGGATTTCTATTAACATTTGAGGTGATAACATTAGCATTTCTTATCTTAGGTTCTTATAGTAAGAGAAAGAAGGATTATGTAATTGCCCCTCTTATTTATCGAAGTTTCTGGGGGTTTTCTTTATTATTTATTTATGCTTCCAGTTATATCTCGCTGTTTGAAAGTAAGAACATAGGAATATATTGTGTTTTAATCTCTGTTGCATCCTTGGTACCCCTTTTAGATTTAAGGGAGTTTCTATGTTTTGTTGCAACACAGATCATTTTCATTAGCCTCGTAGTATTTCAACTTGAGTTATCCATTGCGAATAAGTTAAGTATGATAATATACAGTGGTGCGTTACTTTGTATTTCAAGAATTCTATATTCACAGCAAAGAAAAATGCTTAAGATGCAGCAGAAGCTTCAATCTATGGCGAAGAATGCGGAAGAAGATCCACTTACTGGTTTATTAAATCGTAGGGGATTGGATCGTAATCTGGAAGTCCTGTTGCCTTATTGTATTCGGAGCGGTATCAGAGTTGGACTAATGATTTTGGATGTGGATAACTTTAAACGCTACAACGATAGTTTTGGGCATCCACAAGGGGATAAATGTTTAAAAATGGTTGCAGCCGAGCTTAGAAAAACTGCAAGAAGAAGCAGTGACCTTACTGCTCGAATCGGTGGAGAAGAGTTTGTCATCCTTGTATATGATGAGAAGGAATCGGAATTAATTGCTTTTGCAGAAAAAATACGAACTAACATAGAAAATCTTAATATTAAACATAGTCCAACGCTTGGAACTGCAGTTGTTACGGTTAGCGTTGGTGTATCCTCTGTAGTTCCTACTACGACGAAGTGCATGTCGGAATTATATAAATTGGCGGATAAATCATTATATACAGCAAAACAAAGCGGTAGAAATGTAGTGGTATATCAAGAAAAGGTATGTGGAAAAAGAAATAGAATGGCAGAATAAAGGATAAATCAGAGTAACTTAAGTAAGCCTGTAAGCTTACCTTGGATACTTTGATTTATCCTTTTTTTAATTACACCAGCTTTTGACCACAATTTGGGCAGAAATTACTATTTCCAGTTTTCAGTCCACAGTTAGGACAGAAGTTCGGTTTGTTTGCTGATGTGCCAGCTTCATTATTTGCCGTATGAGTAAAAGTTTTTTGCTGAGCATCGGCCTCCGCCATGCCTTGATTCATATTTTGCACCATCTGATTTGCAAACTGCATCCCCATCATCATACCTGCCATATCGGATGCAACCCCACCGCTTTTTATTTTACCAGAGGAGAGACCATCGGAGAAGTTAATCTGCTGATAACGGCTCATATCGCCAACCATACTTTGGGAGGCATTTTTATTAATCATTGCCTGAACTTCTTCTGGGTAAGTAAAGCTCATGATTTGGAAGGAGCTAATGCTAATTCCGGTATCAAATAGTTGCATATCAAGATCCTGTTTAATACCATTCGCAATATTTAAGGAATTAATAGAAAGATTAAAAATATCTTTACCTTCTTGCACAACCCACTTCATCAATAATTGATCCAATACAGAAGAGATACGAAGCTTCACATCTTCTACTAAGTAAGAATCTTTAATCCCAGCCACATTATCGATTAACTTCACATAATCCTTTACCTTAAAGGTATAGGTACCATGGGAACGGATTGGAAGTCCTCCAGGTAAGTTATATTGTGGGGCAGGTATGTTAATTGGATTAGAGGTACCCCAACGAACAGCAAATTCTCTTGTATTAACAAATACAACTTCTGCACGCATACCACTGTTAAAACCAAATTTAAATCCTTTTAGTGTAGAAAGGAATGGAATAATATCCGATTCAATATCATAATCTCCATCGTCTTTAAATATACCTTCTATTTTTCCATTGAATAGAAATATAGCATCCTGACCTGGGCGAATGATGAGGCGGCTACCTCGTTTTATTTCATTGTTGTGCCATTTGTAAAAAATCATGTCATCGCGGAATTCTTTCCACTCTACGACATTTGATAACTGACTTGTAAAAAATCCCATAGAAATCCACCTTTCTCTTTATACTCTGCGTCCACCACCGCTATGTGACCGTCCACCACTGCTGACTCCACCGCCACCGCTACTTCTACCGCCACCACTACTAGATGTATTTGTGGTGTGATTAGGTTCTGGACGTTTTACCTTTGTTACACTAGTGCTAATGTAGTCATCGCGTCTTGCAACGATTCCTGAATTACCTTCATTAAGGTAGGTATGGTTATTAATGGTTACTCTACCGCCAGATCGTGAGGCCATGATTGCTACGGTAATTACACCGATAATAATAGCTGCTAATAGTTGAAACCATGTTTTATAAAGAACATTTTCAACAAATTGCCTTTGTGTATCATTATAATTATTTTGAGATGTCTGGCCATGCCCGCTATTGTAATTATTTCCGTGACTTCCATTTGGTGAGGTATTATTAGAACCATTCTGGCTGCTGTTACTACTATTACCGGAATTTGTACTTTGTAATGTTGCATAATATTTCGCATTCTTGCCAAAATTTAAAAATGCATTATAATAATCATTCTCACCAAAATAACTTGAGATTTTATCTAAGATAGTTTCAATACGGTCGTCATTTAATATGTTCTCGGCACTCCCATATCCCTGGATGTTTAACCAACGATAAGTAGAATCAAAATACAAGATTGCTACATCTTCTGTAAAAGTACCATTATCGAGGTTCTCGTCAATGTAATCTTCTAAGAATCCTTTTACATAGTTCATGATAGCAGTATCATCATCTTTCACTTTCGTATTTAGATCATCTGTTGTTAAGATGACAAGATCAAGCTCTGACTTTACGGCATAGTCTGTGAGCTTTTGTAAAAGATTTGATTCCTCACTATCAGATAATAAGCCTGCATTGTCTTCAATGTGAGCGGAATGTTTGGAATCTTCGGCCATAACGATAAATTTAGGCGTGCCTAGTACTGTAGCAATGATATAGATACAGCTTATCATAAGCATCAGCCGAATGGCAATGAAATTTTTCTTGTGTTTTACTGTCATAACCAAGGCCCTCCGTTCAGAACAACAATTAGTTTTATAATCAGAAAGGATAAGGAGGTAATGCCAGCAAACCATGCGAATATTTTTGGTACAGATAGAGGAGGTTTTCCAACAATCTTTCCGGTCTGCCCGTTCATTGCAAAGATATGTTCCGAATCTTTATAGTCATAGCAAACCATCCAAACTGGTAAAAGAGTGTAGTAGGCATTCTTTTTATAGATAGAGATATCTTTTCGGTTCGTGACAACACTACTGTATCCATGTATGGTATTTCTTAGATAATTGTCCACAAAACCACCTACTTTGTTTCGAACACGCGGAAAGATTTGATCGGCACTAAAGTTATACTTTTCGGCAAGGTAACCTGCTAGGTACGGCATTTCGAAGGTGATCAATTCACGGCTTTGATAAGGTTCCAAACGATCCATTAAATCGTCATTCATTTTCTCAGAGGCATCGGCTGGTACATTGGAATAATTAAGACTAACCTTACGGTAAACGTGATAATACTGCGTTTCAGTATAGATATAGTCACCGCGGGTATAGGTTCTTACCTTAGTACAGGTAGCATCAATATCTCCTATGCCATTTAAGTCATATAACCAGAATGGTATGTAGATGCCGGTAATGTTTTTTACTCGGTCTGCATGTTTAAATTCTGTAGGAGTAAGTAGCCCTTTTTTGCACCACTTTTGAAATGCTTTTGTTGCTTGATCGCGATTGATTTTAAAGGGTATAATTCTTGAAGGTTCTAGTTGTCCTTCTACTCGATCACTTAAAACTACGGCAGCCCCACAAAAACTACAGGAAGTTGCAATGGTATCTTTGTCTGTAATAACAACAGCACCACAGCTTTTGCAATGATACTCAGAGACCTTACTGTTAGTAAAATCCTTATGTTGCCATGCAGATTTCTGCTTGTCATAATCAAAGGAGGCTTCCTCGTGGATATCCTGAGGGCCAAAGGGATTAACCTTCGGGGCGTCATTTGATTCGCCAAGAGGGATATCAGGAGGGGGCATAGAATCAATGGAATAATAACTTCCGCAGCTGGCACAATGAAGTTTTTTTGACATAGTATCATATGTTAAATCAGCGCCACAGCTAGGGCATTTATATTGAATTACCATGAGTAGTTCTCACTTTCTAAACAATTTTATAGCATGCCGTAATTCGGCGCTAAAAAGTGTATGCATTCATAAAAAATGCCACAAAGGCACACGACAAGTGTCTTTGTGGCAGCAATTACTTGGAATTATTTTCCTAGGCTTTGCTTTAAAGCTGCCAATTCATTCTCGATATCAGGGCTAGAGGAATTGTACTTTGCAGCTAAATCTTTAATGGTATTCTCTGGTGAGGAGTTATTTAATTCCGCCATTGCATTTGCTTCATCAAGTTTTTTATTTGCAAGCTCCTCAAACCTAGCAAAGCTGGCCATAGAATTATTAGCACTATCCACGGAAGAACCCATCTTATTGATACGTTCCTGTGTCTTAGCAACAGCAAGCTTACCTTTAATCATATCTTTACGAGACTCAAGCTCGTTAATATCTCTTACTAACTTATCATGCATTGCTTTCATGTTAGTTGCGTTGGTATGAGCAAGGTCATAAGCTTGTTGTAATCCTGCTGACTTATTTGTTAAGGATACCTTTTGCTCTAAGAACTTTCTAGCATCTGTTTCATTGTTTGCTTCCAAAGCTTTGATAGCATAAGTCTGCATCTTGGTAATGTCTTCATTACATTCATCCAATGCTCTTTTTGCTCTAGCTTCCTCTGCCATAATGGCAGCAGTTTCGGATTTTACCTTACCTAAATCCTCATTTAAATTACGAAGACATTGATCTATCATTTTCTCAGGATTTTCTGCTTTGTCTAAAAGTGCATTGATATTTGCGGACATAATATCCTTAAAACGTGTTAATATACCCATAGTATGTACCTCCACTTATTATGATAATTTTATTCATGACAAGTGAGACTCTATAAAAGCTCTCTTGTTTAACAAAGGAAAGGAAGTTTTACCTTTTCTCCTGTTATCTAATAGTTTAGTATTTTAACCAATAAACGTCAAGTTAAAATAAGACAAGAATACTTATAATAAGTTCAGAATGTTTAAAATTTCATTAGGATAAAAAATTCTTGTTTAACTTGCACCGTGTAGGAAAGTACTATATAATCTATATGTTATAAAAGTAATTCTAAGTCCTGATTATCTTAAGATATTAATTTATGGGAAATGTTACTCCATAGACTTTATCTTGAAGGCGAAGACACTTCGGGAAGATGTGATATGCAATGGATGTTGCTTCTTATGATTAGGAGATTAAGATATTGGAAACGCTGATTGTATAGGATACTTAAAAAGTATGTTTGATAGAAATAAACCATTAGTAGATGAGATACTAAGAGTTGGAGGAATTTATGTGGATTGCAGACGGATGGAAAGATTATGAGGTGATTGATGCTTCTAACGGTGAAAAGTTAGAACGCTGGGGAAAGTATATATTAGTTCGTCCCGATCCTCAAGTAATCTGGGATACTAAAAAAGAAGAACGTGGCTGGAAAATCAAAAATGCACACTACCATAGAAGTAACAAAGGTGGCGGTGAATGGGAGTTTATTGATTTGCCAAAACAATGGCAGATTCGCTATAAAGAATTAACCTTTAACTTACAACCATTTAGTTTTAAGCATACCGGATTGTTTCCTGAGCAAGCGACCAATTGGGATTGGTTTGGTGATAAAATAAGAAAAGCGAAAGAAAAAAATCCGAACCGAGAGATAAAAGTATTAAATTTATTTGCCTATACTGGAGGTGCTACGTTAGCGGCAGCAAAAGCAGGAGCAAATGTTACTCATGTAGATGCTTCCAAAGGTATGGTTACTTGGGCGAAAGAAAATGCGGAATCCTCAGGATTAGGAGATGCCCCAATTCGATATATTGTGGATGATTGCGTTAAATTTGTAGAAAGAGAAATACGTCGAGGAAATCATTATGACGCCATCATTATGGACCCCCCTTCTTATGGAAGAGGCCCAAAGGGTGAGATATGGAAGATCGAAGAGAGTATTCATCCATTTGTAAAGCTGTGTACTGAAGTATTAACAGAAAAACCGTTATTTTATTTGATAAATTCCTATACAACAGGGCTTCAACCAGCGGTATTAGCTTATATGCTAGGAATTGAGTTACAAAAGAAATTCGGTGGTACCGTAAATGCTGAGGAAATTGGACTTCCGGTAACATCGACGGGCTTAGTATTACCATGTGGTGCTTCAGGTCGATGGGAAGACTAAAAAGAACCTTTCTTTCTCATGAAAAAGCTTATGTAGATAGTAAAATCAAATGGTCTGTAAAAATAAAGTAAAAGATACATGAAATCACAAAATATTAGTGTGAAAATAAAGTATAAGATAGATTAAAGTCATAATAAATAGTGTGAAAATAAAGTAAAAGATACATGAAATCATAAAATATTAGTGGTAAGCAAAAAAAGAGAAGTGTTATACTGGAGAATAATCATACCTAGAAAAAAGGGAAGTTCGAAAGGAAGAGAGATATGTTTACATTTAATAAAGATGTCGTAGCTACGGATTGTGAACCAGGAGTAACAAGAAAAATTTTAAGTTATTCTGATGATTTAATGATGTGTGAAATCACATTTGAAAAGGGTGCGAAAGGATACTTTCATTCCCATAAACATCTTCAAATTACTTATATTGCAAAAGGAAGTTTTGAATTTACAATCGATGGAGAAACCAAAGTTGTAAAGCAAGGAGATAGTGTTTATATGCCAAGTGATGCTGTTCATGGAGTAACAGCGTTAGAAGAAGGCGTCTTAGTTGATGTATTTAATCCAATAAGAGAAGATTTCTTAAAGTAATAGTTAGTCAAAGGCAAATCAAATTATCCAGGAAAGATAAATTTTTGGATATTTTGATTGCCTTTTTTCATGATGGAGAAAATAATATACATGGCTTTCTGTAGGAACGGATCTTTTTTATGAAAAGCCATGTTTTTATAATTCTTTATTGTTGTATGTTATGTTGTATTATTTGGATTTGTGATTAGTCATTAAAAAAAGTTTGGTTTTGTTTGCTATTAATAAATTATTAATAAATTTAAATTAGTGAATGACAAAAAAACTGTAGAAAGAGTTCTGAATTCTGGTTTTTGCACTTAAACCATAGAATTCATGCACGCAAATTGTGAAGTTTTATAATATGAGACATTATAATTATTGTATATGATGGTAGGATGTGGTATAATTATAAAACATTTGGAATTATATTGTCGAATAAGAAAAAGCCTAAGGACACTTAGAGTAGAAACGAAAGCAACGGGGGTGCGAATAACAGATGAATGGAAAGAACAAAAAGTTATTTGGTAATCTCAGAAAAACAAAGAAGGGAAATGTTGAGTTTGATGAGACTATGATGGAACAAATGAAACAAGAAAAAAAGAAAAAATGGAGTGAAAAATTAAAACGTAATAAAGATGGGGAACAAAGAGAGAGAACGAAAAAGAAACAAAACCTTAAGAACAAAGATTTAAAGAAAGTGCTGAAAGAAAGCATAGAAAGTGATGCTAATATTGTTCCTAGTAAAGTAAGGAATGGTAAGTTTTTTAAAGTTATTGCTAGTATTAGAACACAAATGCTTATTGGCTTCACTGTACCGATTTTATTTGTCATAATACTTGGGGTGATATCTTATGTTAAAGCTTCGAATGGGTTAATAAGTAGCTTTGAAGATTCTGCAACGAAAACAATTGGTATGGCGGTAAACTATATTGATGTTGGAATGAGTACCCTAGAATCTGAGGCTTTCGTGCAATCTCAAAATGACAATGTTACAAGTTATATGTTTACTAGTAAAAACGAAGAGCAAATAAGATTGTATGAGTTGACACAAGCTATTTATGCTCAGTTAACAGCAGCACAGGTAGCAAATGAATTTATTCAAGATATACATATCATACCAAAAGATCATGCAAAAGTATTATCCACGAAAACAAGGGGAGTCATAGGGTTTAGTGACGCCATGAAGGATACAGACGCCGCTATAATGACAGAATCAAAAGCTCAGGCAACTTGGGTTGGTGGTCATGATACGATTGATGAAGAATTAAAATCTTCCAATAACAATTATGCTTGCTCCTATATCCGACAGTTTAAGTCAAAGAATGGTTATATCGTAGTCGACTTAAGTAAGAAAAAAGTTGTTCAACTCTTACAGGATATTGACTTAGCAGAAGGAAGTTATATTTCCTTTGTAATGGATGATGGTAGAGAAATTTCTGCGATAAGCGATGCTATTACCTTTAGCGATACTGATTACTATAAAGAAGGTATAGGTAAAAATGAAGGCAACTATAACACATATGTAAAAGTTGGTAAAGAGGATTATCTCTTTATGATGTCAAAGAGTAGTTCAAAAGGATTCTCTATTTGCGCATTAGTACCGAAAGCATCTGTAATGAAAAGTGCTTCTGACATTAAAGGGGTTACAGTTAGTGTTGTTTTAATTGCTATCATTGTTGCAGTACTCGTGGGTGGATTAATATCCATAATGATTGGTAGGAGCATTTCTCGTATTTCAAAAAAATTGATTAAAGTATCGGAAGGTGATTTAACCGTCGATATGGACATCCATACAAGCAATGAATTTGGTATGCTTGCCGGTAATGTTAAGGAAATGGTAAATAACACGAGAGATTTGATTCATAAAGTTGTTCAGGTAACAAATTTAGTTACAGAGGCCACCGATAGTCTTTCGGCAACATCAAATGATATGACCGATTCTAGTGAGCACATTACGACAGCAATCAATGAGATAGATATCGGAATTGCTCAACAGGCAGAAGAAGCTCAATTATGTTGTAACCAGATGGATGAGTTATCAAATAAGATGGGCATTGTAAATAATAACGTTAATGAAATTCAAACGCTTGCCGATCAGACGCAGGTGATGATTCAAAACGGTATCGATACAATGACCTTGTTAACAAAACAATCTAATACAACAAATGAAATAACACAACAGGTAATGACTGATGTTAAGGCTCTTCAAAAACAGTCTGCATCTATCGAGCAATTCATTGGAATTATAAATGATATTGCTAGCCAAACAAATCTCCTATCATTAAATGCATCTATCGAAGCTGCTAGAGCTGGTGATGCAGGAAGAGGATTTGCAGTAGTTGCTGAAGAAATACGTAAACTAGCAGAAGGTTCTGTAAATGCCGCTCAAGAGATTCAAAAAGTTGTTGTTGATATAAAGACAAAAACTGAAACAACAGTACAGACAGCGCAAAAAGCAGAAACAGAAGTTACATCTCAGGTGAAGTCTGTAGAAACAACTAGGGAAGCATTCCACAGCATGAGTGAATGTGTAGATCGTCTATTAACAAATCTGAAAGAAGTAATTGAAAATGTTGAAAATATGAATGAAGACAGACAAAAGACCTTAGATTCAATTGAAAGTATATCAGCTGTTTATGAGGAAACCGCTGCTTCTTCTTCTATTGTTAATAACACAGCTCAGATGCAGTTAGGATTATCCAAAACTCTTGTGGAAGGTACCAAAGAATTAGAGCAACGTACGGAAGAATTAAAGGATGCGATGCGTAAGTTTACGGTATAAGAATTGGGATATTGGTTCTAGATACAAAAAAAGAGATGATTTTTTTCATCTCTTTTTTTGTGCAAGGAAAAGTGTCCATAGTGCGTTCTCCTCGTATATAGTAAATTGTTATAGGGGTTACTACTTGTTCTATATAAATGACTGCAATGTGTAAAAGGAAATATCAATTCATTGTAGAATTATGAATGGATAAAATAATCATTCTGGATGTTAGTATTATAATAAGGAAGAAGATTATATTGAATAATATTAACATTAATATGGAAGAATGACTGATACATGTTTTAATAGGAAGAATGGCAGGTACTTATATTAATAGGAAGAAACTAGTCGGGATAGACTAATCAGGATAGGCTAATCGTGATAGGCTGATCAGAGAAAATTAGACAATGTACATGAAATGAATAAAGGAATTCCAACACAAATAAAGGAAAAAATTTACTAGAAAGAAAAAATAAAAAAATACTTGCAAATATTTTTGTTCTATTATATAATAACTACTGTTGTGACGATGATAGCGTAGAAACGTGAGGTTGCTGTATCAATTGATACAGGTTTTCCGTGGAGCGAATGTCATGTTATGAAACTGGCGACAAGTCACTGTACAAGAATATAATTCTGCTACGGGCAGATAAACCGTGTTGAAACGAAGGCTTTTCGGGATGAAGCGATTTTTATTGACACCTAGGACGGGTTGTGTCTTAGGTTATATATTTCCGACAAGTATGAAACACACGGGTGAGTGTACAGTCACCACTTGTCGTACTGAAATGAAGTGCGAAAAGGAGGCGGCTTTTTTTATGGCAAATCAAGTTATGAGAATTACTCTCAAGGCGTATGATCATCATTTAATCGATGCGTCTGCAGGAAAAATTATCGAAACTGTAAAGAAGACAGGATCAAAGGTGAGTGGACCAGTTCCATTGCCTACTAAGAAGGAAATAGTTACAGTTCTTAGAGCGGTACACAAGTACAAGGATTCCAGAGAACAGTTCGAGCAGAGAACACATAAGAGATTAATCGATATCATTGCTCCTACACAGAAAACTGTTGATGCATTATCTAGATTAGAGATGCCAGCAGGTGTGTACATTGACATTAAGATGAAAGCAAAATAGTGTTTTCCTGCTAGATGAGAAGTTTCATCTCGATGAAAGCAAAATAAAGCTTTGCTAAAAACTTAATGCAAACAAAATTTTAGGTAATAATCCTTAGGGTTTATATATTAGGAAACTTCCGGTATAAGACCATCTAGGATGATTATGCAAGCAGCATAATCCGCTGTAGATTAACAGGAGGTAAAAGTAATGAAGAAAGCAATATTAGCTACGAAGATTGGTATGACTCAAATCTTCAATGAAAATGGAGTTTTAACTCCAGTAACAGTATTGCAGGCTGGTCCATGTGCAGTTACTCAGGTTAAAACTGTAGATAACGATGGATACGCAGCAGTACAGGTTGGCTTCGGTGACATCAGAGAAACACTTGTTAACAAGCCACAAAAGGGACACTTTGCAAAAGCAGGTGTTGCAAATAAAAGATTTCTTAAAGAGTTTAGATTCGAAAACGCTGCAGACTACACTGTAGGTCAGGAAATTAAGGCAGACATCTTCACAGCAGGTGATAAGATTGATGCTACTGGAACTTCTAAGGGTAAGGGATTCCAGGGTGCTATTAAGCGCCACGGATTATCCAGAGGACCTATGGGTCACGGTTCCAAGTTCCACAGACATGCTGGTTCTAACGGTGCTGCTACAACACCTGGTCGTGTATTCAAAGGAAAGCACATGCCTGGTCATATGGGTAACGTAAAGGTTACTGTGCAGAACCTTGAAGTAGTTAAAATTGACGTTGAAAATAACCTTATCTTAGTTAAAGGTGCTGTACCAGGACCAAAGAAAGCTATGATAATGTTAAAGGAAACAGTTAAGAGCGGTAAGTAGAAAGCTTTAAGAAAGGAGGAACACTAGAATGGCAAATGTAAAGGTTTATAATATAGAAGGTAAAGAAGTTGGTTCATTAGAACTTAACGATGCTATCTTTGGAGTAGAAGTAAATGAGCATTTAATGCACATGGCTGTAGTTAGCCAACTTGCTAACAAGCGTCAGGGCACACAGAGCGCAAAGACTCGCGCAGAAGTGAGCGGTGGCGGAAGAAAGCCTTGGAGACAGAAGGGAACTGGCCATGCAAGACAGGGTTCGACAAGATCTCCACAATGGAAAGGCGGCGGCGTTGTATTTGCTCCAAAGCCAAGAGATTACTCTTTCAAGATGAACAGAAAAGAGAAAGCTTTAGCTATCAAATCTGCATTAACATCCAGAGTTGAAGCTCAGAAGTTAATCGTATTAGATTCCATGAACATGGATGAAATTAAGACAAAGAAGTTCAAGGCTGTACTTGAAAACTTAAAAGTTAACAAAGCATTAGTAGTTCTTGATAAGAAGGATGACAATGTAATCCTTTCTGCAAGAAACATTCCAACGGTAAGAACAGCAACATCAAACGCTATCAATGTATATGACATTGTAAAGTATGATACTTTAGTAATTACCAAGGATGCAGTGGCACAGATTGAGGAGGTGTACGCATAATGGCAAATTTAAAATATTATGATGTTATACTCAAGCCAATCGTAACTGAGAAAAGCATGAATTCTATGAGCGAAAAGAAGTATTCCTTCTCCGTTCATCCAGAAGCTACTAAGACTCAGATTAAAGAGGCTGTAGAGAAGATGTTTGCCGGCACTAAGGTAGCAAGCGTAAACACAATGAATTTAGAGGGTAAGAACCGCAGACGTGGAAACACATCTGGTAAAACTTCTAAGACTAAGAAAGCAATCGTTCAGTTAACAGCTGAGAGTGCTGAAATCGAAATTTTCACAGGTCTGTAGGAATACAGCAGGCAGCATAACGCTGTAAAATAGTTAAAGCAAATAGCTGAAGCTATTATGTGATGATAAACGCAGATAAGCAAGGGCATTGCAATTAAATGTTTTTGCATCCTATAGCAGTGATAAAAGCTGCTGATAAATTCAACAAGAAGTCGTTGCTTGTTGAAAATAACTATTGCGTATGGAGCGTAACGAAAGGAGATAGTACCATGGGAATTAAAACCTTTAACCCATATACACCTTCCAGAAGACATATGACTGGCTCCGATTTTGCAGAGGTTACAACCTCTACACCTGAGAAATCCTTAGTGGTTTCTTTAAAGAAGAATGCTGGTCGTAACAATCAAGGAAAGATTACAGTAAGACACCAAGGTGGTGGTTCTAGAAGAAAATACAGAGTCATCGACTTTAAGAGAAAGAAAGATGGTATTCCAGCTGTTGTTAAGACAATTGAATACGATCCAAACAGAACAGCAAATATCGCACTTATCTGCTATGCAGACGGTGAGAAAGCATATATCTTAGCACCAAACGGTTTACAGGTTGGCCAGTCAGTTATGAACGGAGCAACTGCTGAAATTAAGGTTGGTAACTGCTTACCACTTGCTAACATCCCAGTAGGTTCTCAGATTCACAACATTGAGTTATATCCTGGTAAGGGTGGACAGTTAGTTCGTTCTGCAGGTAACTCTGCTCAGTTAATGGCTAAAGAAGGTAAGTATGCAACACTTAGATTACCATCTGGCGAAATGAGAATGGTACCAATTGGCTGCCGTGCAACAATCGGTCAGGTTGGTAATATTGATCATGAGTTAATAACAATCGGTAAAGCTGGTCGTGTACGTCATATGGGTATTAGACCTACCGTTCGTGGTTCTGTAATGAACCCTAATGACCATCCACATGGTGGTGGTGAAGGTAAGACAGGTATCGGTCGTCCGGGCCCTGTTACTCCTTGGGGTAAACCAGCACTTGGTCTTAAGACTCGTAAGAAGAATAAGCAGTCTAACAAGTTGATCATGAGAAGAAGAGACGGTAAGGCATTATCGAAGTAAAAAGGAGGTTGAACCTATATGGCACGTTCATTAAAGAAGGGACCATTTGCAGATGACCATTTACTTAAGAAGGTAGATGACATGAATAAAGCTGGTAACAAAACTGTTATCAAAACTTGGTCACGTCGTTCTACAATATTCCCACAGATGGTTTCTCATACAATCGCTGTTCATGATGGAAGAAGACATGTTCCAGTATATGTTACTGAGGATATGGTAGGTCACAAACTTGGTGAGTTTGTTGCAACAAGAACTTTCCGTGGACATGGTAAGGACGAGAAGAAGTCAAGAAAGTAATTTTTAAAATTACTTTCTTGAAAGAAGTTCGCAGTGGCGATACTCGTACGAACTTTAAAAAATAGATTGGTGAAGATCGAAGAGTGTAGGGCTAAGAAGTATCTTTCCCCTTAACTTTTTGTGAATCACTTTAAAAAAGAAGTAGCAGAGTGTTATAACGATACTTCTGCAGGAAGAGAAGTAACGGAGAGCCGTTAAATTTTGAAAGGAGGTATCATCCATGGCAAGAGGACATAGATCCCAAATTAAGAGAGAAAGAAATGCGAATAAGGACACAAGACCAAGCGCAAAGTTATCTTACGCTAGAGTTTCCGTTCAGAAGGCATGTTTCGTTCTTGATGCAGTCAGAGGCAAGGATGTACAGACAGCACTTGGTATTTTAGCATACAACCCAAGATATGCTTCAACTTTAATAGAGAAATTATTAAAATCAGCGATCGCAAACGCTGAGAACAACAATGGTATGGACGTATCCAAACTTTACATTGAGGAGTGTTACGCAGGTTCCGCACCTACAATGAAGAGAATCAAACCAAGAGCACAGGGTAGAGCTTACAGAATCTTAAAGAGATTAAGTCATATCACAATCGTGCTTAATGAAAGATAAGGAGGGCAATCATGGGACAAAAAGTTAATCCTCATGGCTTAAGAGTCGGAGTTATCAATGACTGGGACTCAAGATGGTATGCGGAAGCAGATTTTGCAGATAACTTAGTAGAAGACTATAATATCAGAACCTACTTAAAAAAGAAGTTATACAGTGCAGGCGTTGCTAAGATCGAAATTGAGCGCGCTTCCGATAAATTAAAAATTATTATCCACACAGCTAAGCCAGGTGTAGTAATTGGTAAAGCTGGAGCTGAGATCGAGAAATTAAAGGTTGAAATTGCTCAGTACACAACAAAGAAATTAAACCTTGAAATCAAGGAAATCAAGAAGCCAGATGTATGTGCACAGTTAGTAGCAGAAAGCATTGCAGCTCAGCTTGAGAACCGTATTTCTTTCAGAAGAGCAATGAAATCCACTATGTCCAGAACTATGAAGTCTGGTGCAAAGGGTATTAAGACATCAGTTTCCGGTCGTCTTGGCGGAGCAGATATGGCTCGTACTGAGTTCTATAGTGATGGTACTATTCCACTACAGACACTTCGTGCAGACATCGATTACGGTTTCGCAGAAGCAGATACAACTTTTGGTAAATTAGGCGTTAAAGCTTGGATCTACCACGGTGAAGTTCTTCCAACAAAAGGAAACAAAAAGGAAGGGAGAGATAAATAATGTTAATGCCAAAGAGAGTAAAGCGCCGTAAGCAATTCCGTGGCAGTATGACAGGAAAGGCTATGAGAGGTAACACTATCTCCCACGGTGAGTTCGGTATCGTAGCAATGGAACCAGCATGGATTAAGTCAAACCAGATTGAAGCTGCCCGTATCGCGATGACACGTTACATCAAACGTGGTGGTAAAGTTTGGATTAAGATTTTCCCTGATAAACCTGTAACAACAAAACCAGCAGAAACTCGTATGGGTTCCGGTAAAGGTTCTTTAGAATATTGGGTAGCTGTAGTTAAGCCAGGTCGTGTAATGTTCGAAATTTCTGGCGTGGCAGAAGAAACTGCTAGAGAAGCTCTTCGTCTTGCTACTCACAAATTACCGGTTAAGTGCAAGATCGTTTCTCGCGCAGATTTAGAAGGAGGTGCGGGCAGTGAAAACTAATAAGTATGTAGAAGAATTACAAGTTAAATCAACTACAGAGTTGAATGAGACATTAGTAGCTGCTAAGAAGGAACTTTTCAACTTAAGATTCCAGAACGCAACAAATCAGTTAGATAACACAAGCAGAATTAAAGATGTTAGAAAGAACATCGCAAGAATTCAGACTGTGATCTCACAGAAAGCAAAGGCTGCTAACTAATTATAGACAGTGACGAATAAACCTTAGCTAGATAATAGGTGAGGGTTATAGAAAGGAGTATTGCTGTGGTAGAAAGAAATCTCAGAAAAACACGTACCGGTAAGGTAGTAAGTGATAAGATGGATAAGACAATCGTTGTTGCAGTAGTAGATAACGTAAAGCATCCTCTTTATGGTAAAATTGTAAAGAGAACTACTAAGTTAAAAGCTCATGATGAGAACAACGAATGCCAGATTGGTGATAGAGTAAAAGTTATGGAGACAAGACCATTATCTAAAGATAAGAGATGGAGACTTGTTGAAATTATTGAGAAGGCAAAATAATTCGTTTACAAGATCGGCTTGTAAAATTGTTACTCTTAAATTGAGAAAGGAGTATCGGACATGATACAATCAGAATCCAGACTTAAGGTTGCCGACAATAGCGGTGCAAAAGAATTATTATGTATCCGCGTTATGGGCGGTTCAACCAGAAGATATGCGAATATCGGTGACATCATCGTTGCTTCCGTTAAAGATGCAACACCAGGCGGAGTTGTTAAGAAAGGTGATGTTGTTAAGGCTGTTGTTGTTCGTACTGTAAAGGGAGCACGCCGTAAGGATGGTTCCTATATCAGATTCGACGAGAACGCTGCCGTAATCATCAAAGACGACAAGAACCCTAAGGGAACTCGTATCTTTGGACCAGTAGCTAGAGAATTGAGAGAAAAGCAATTCATGAAAATCGTTTCATTAGCACCAGAAGTATTATAGGGAGGTGTCGACGCATGGCAACTACAAAGATTAAAAAGGGCGATAGCGTTAAGGTTATCGCTGGTAAAGACAAGGGAAAAGAAGGAAAAGTAATTTCCGCTTCCAATGGCAAAGTTTTAGTAGAAGGTGTAAATACAATTACCAAGCACAGCAAGGCATCTCAGGCTAATCCAAAGGGTGGAATCATCCATCAGGAAGCACCTATCGATGCATCTAACGTAATGTACGTGCATAAAGGTAAAACAACCAGAATCGGCTTTACTACCGTTGAAGGTAAGAATGGCCAGAAGAAGGTACGTGTTGCTAAGGCAACAGGAGATATTATTGACTAATTCTAAGAGAGGAGGTCATTTCAGTTGACTCGTTTAAAAGAAATTTACAAGAATGAAATTATGGCTGGTATGCAGAAGAAGTTCGGTTACAAGAACGAAATGCAGATTCCAAAGCTTAATAAAATCGTTATCAACATGGGTGTTGGTGAAGCGAAAGACAATGCGAAAGCTCTTGAAACAGCTATCAAAGATATGGAGATTATCGCTGGTCAGAAGGCAGTTATAACAAAAGCAAGAAAGTCAGTTGCTAACTTTAAGCTCAGAGAAGGCGTGGCTATTGGATGTAAAGTTACTTTAAGAGGCGAAAAGATGTATGAATTCGCTGATCGTTTAATTAACTTAGCACTCCCTCGAGTTCGTGACTTTAGAGGAGTTAATCCAAATGCATTCGATGGTAGAGGTAATTATGCACTCGGTGTAAAAGAGCAATTAATCTTCCCTGAAATCGAATATGATAAGGTAGATAAGGTTCGTGGTATGGATGTTATTTTCGTAACAACTGCCAAGACCGATGAAGAAGCTCGTGAATTACTGACATTATTCGGTATGCCATTTAGCAAATAGTTAAGGAGGGAATTCCATGGCTAAAACGTCAATGAAAATAAAGCAGCAGAAGACACAGAAATTCTCATCGAGAGAATACAATCGTTGTAGAATCTGTGGCCGTCCTCATGCTTACTTAAGAAAATACGGAATCTGCAGAATTTGCTTCCGTGAGTTAGCATACAAGGGACAAATACCAGGTGTTAAAAAAGCAAGCTGGTAGTTTAAGAAAGGAGGCAAATTTAAATGACAATGAGCGATCCAATTGCAGATATGCTTACAAGAATTCGTAATGCAAATACTGCGAAACATGATACAGTAGATGTACCTGCTTCTAAGATGAAAATTGCTATTGCTGAAATCCTCTTAAAGGAAGGTTACATCAAGAGCTTTGAGATTGAAGAAGTTGGTAGCTTCAAGACAATCCACATCACATTAAAGTACGGTAAAGACAAGAATGAGAAGGTTATTACTGGTCTTAAGAGAATTTCCAAGCCAGGTCTTCGTGTTTATGCTAACAGCACAGAACTTCCAAGAGTACTTGGTGGTTTAGGTGTAGCAATTATCTCCACAAACAAAGGTGTTCTTACTGATAAAGAGGCAAGAAATACTAACGTGGGCGGAGAAGTTTTAGCATTCATCTGGTAATTTATATCTGAATGTAGTAAAATGGAAATAACGAGACAATTCGTTATAACGTTCGTAGAGAAATCTATGAGCAAAAGAATAAATAACCTGTTTGTAAGTTTAGAATTTTCTTTCACGGAAAAGAAGTCTTTTCGGGTTTCCTGATCCCATTAGATACTCTTTTCTATGGGGACAGTGATTAGACTGTCAAACGAGTCTGAATTGTGAATCAATAAGGTTCACATTTCACTAAAATTTAAGGAGGTACGGGCATGTCACGTATAGGAAGAATGCCAATCGCGGTTCCAGCAGGCGTTACTGTTGAAATTGCAGAAAATAATAAAGTGACTGTAAAAGGTCCTATGGGAACACTTGTTAGAGTGTTACCTGCAGAGATGGATATTAAAGTAGAAGGCGAAACAGTTGTTGTTACAAGACCAAACGAGTTAAAGAGAATGAAATCTTTACATGGTCTTACAAGAACATTAATCGCTAATATGGTAACTGGTGTAACAGCTGGTTATCAGAAAGTTCTCGAAATCAACGGTGTTGGTTACAGAGCTGCAAAGAACGGTAAGGAGCTTACATTAACTCTTGGATATTCTCATCCAGTAGTTATGAAAGATCCAGAAGGTGTTGAAACTGTTCTTGAAGGTCAGAACAAAATCACCGTTAAAGGTATCGATAAAGAAAAAGTTGGCCAATATGCTGCTGAAATCAGAGACAAGAGAAGACCTGAACCATATAAGGGCAAGGGAATCAAGTATGCTGATGAAGTGATCAGACGTAAAGTTGGTAAGACTGGTAAGAAGTAAAGGGAGGAGAGATAATAATGGTTAGCAAAGTTAATAAATCAGAAGTTCGTATTAAAAAACACAATAGAATGCGTAATCGTTTCTCCGGTACTCCTTCAAGACCACGTTTAGCTGTGTTTAGAAGTAATAACCATATGTACGCTCAGATCATTGACGATACAGTAGGAAATACCTTAGTTGCAGCTTCCACACTTGAAAAAGGTGTAAAAGCAGAACTTGAGAAGACAAACGATGTTGCTGCAGCAGCAATGCTCGGTACTGTAATCGCTAAGAAAGCTCTTGAAAAAGGTATCACAACTGTTGTTTTTGATAGAGGCGGATTCATATATCAGGGTAAAGTTCAGGCATTAGCAGAAGCAGCTAGAGAAGCTGGTCTTAATTTCTAAGTAAGGAGGAGAACACATGAAACGTACAATCGTTGATGCTACTCAATTAGAGTTAGAAGATAAAGTAGTAACTATTAAGCGTGTAACAAAGGTTGTTAAAGGTGGACGTAACTTCCGTTTTACAGCTTTGGTCGTTGTTGGTGACAAGAACGGTCATATCGGTGCAGGCTTAGGTAAGGCAACTGAAATTCCTGAAGCTATTCGTAAAGGAAAAGAAGATGCAATTAAAAAAATGATTTCATTACCAATCGATGAGAATGGTAGTGTACCTCATGATTTCATCGGTAAGTTCGGTAGTGCTACTGTATTATTAAAACGTAGCCCTGCAGGTACTGGTGTTATCGCTGGTGGTCCTGCTCGTAACGTATTAGAGCTTGCAGGATTCAAGAACATTCGTACAAAATCACTTGGTTCCAACAATAAGCAGAACGTAGTTCTTGCAACAATTGAAGGATTACGCCAATTAAAGACTCCTGAGGAAGTAGCTGCACTTCGCGGTATTTCTGTGGATCAGTTGGGTTAGAAAGGCGGAGGTGTTAAAAGTGGCTAATAAATTAAAGATTACTTTAACAAAATCTACTATCGGTGCTATCCCTAAGCATAAGTTAACTGTTAGCGCTCTTGGTCTTGGAAAACTTCATAGTACTAATGAAGTTCCAGACAATGCAGCTACCAGAGGTATGCTTAAGCAGGTTAAGCATTTAGTAAAGGTAGAAGAGATTTAATAATATAAGTAAGGAGGTGCACACGATGAATTTAACAGATTTAAGACCAGCAGACGGTTCTAAACAGAGTGGAAACTTCAGACGTGGACGTGGACACGGTTCGGGAAATGGTAAGACTGCAGGTAAAGGTCATAAAGGCCAAAAAGCTCGTTCAGGAGCTCCTAGAGTTGGTTTCGAAGGTGGTCAGATGCCTTTATACCGTAGACTTCCTAAGAGAGGTTTTAAGAACAGAAATACAAAAGAAATTATTTCAGTTAACGTAAGCATGTTAAATAGATTTGAAGATGGTGCAGACGTAACAGTAGAAAGCCTTAGAGAAATTGGCATCATTAGCAATCCGAAAGACGGAGTAAAGATTCTTGGAAACGGAGAATTAACTAAGAAGCTTAATGTTAAGGTTTCAGCTTTCTCTGAAAGCGCGATCGAAAAGATTAAGGCTCTTGGTGGAAATGCTGAGGTGATCTAGTATGCTTAAAACGGTCAGAAATGCCTTTAAGATTAAAGATATTAGAAACAAGCTTTTATTTACGTTTATGGTTTTGATTATCGTACGTCTTGGTTCACAGCTCCCGGTTCCGGGAGTGAACCAGGCGGTAATCGCCAATTGGTTACAGAACAACTTCGGTAGTGGACTTAGTTTCCTAGATTCCTTTACTGGTGGTTCCTTTACTAGAATGTCATTATTTGCTCTTGGTATCGGACCATACATTACTTCCTCGATTATCATGCAATTATTAACAATTGCAATTCCTAAGCTTGAAGAGATGCAAAAGGATGGAGAATCTGGAAGAAAGAAAATCGCAGAGATTTCTAGATATGTTACTATCGGACTAGCTATTATTGAATCTGTAGCTATGGTTATAGGCTTTAGTGGTTCAGGTGCATTAGAGGGTGGTTTAACCTTCACTAACATAGTAGTCATTACTGCATCTTTCACTGCTGGTTCCGCAATTCTTATGTGGTTAGGTGAAAGAATAACTGAAAAGGGTGTAGGTAATGGTATCTCTGTCATCCTGTTAATTAACATTGTTGCTAATATGCCAACTGATATCTATGGATTAATCCAGAAGTTCATCATTGGAGAAAGTGTTGTTAAGGGTGTAACTGCCGGTATCATCATCGTAGCAGTAATTCTAGTATCTGTTGTATTAATTATCTTACTTAATGCTGCACAGAGAAAAATCGCTGTACAGTATGCTAAGAAGGTGCAGGGTAGAAAAATGGTGGGTGGACAATCCTCCCATATTCCGTTAAAAGTAAACACTGCTGGTGTTATCCCAGTAATCTTTGCGGTATCTATCATGCAGTTCCCTATTATCATTGCTTCATTCTTTGGTGTTCAGCCAGCTAGAGCTTACTTCTGGCCAAAGGTATTATACATGCTGAACTCTCAAAACTGGTTTAGCATTAAAAACGGTGAATTTAAATATACTGTTGGTGTACTTATTTATATGGCATTGATTGTATTCTTTGCTTATTTCTATACATCAATTACTTTCAATCCAATGGAAGTAGCAAACAATATGAAGAAACAGGGTGGCTTCATTCCTGGTATTCGTCCAGGTAAGCCAACGACTGAGTACTTAACAAAGGTTTTGAATTACATTATCTTTATCGGTGCAATTGGTCTTATGATTGTTGCGATTATCCCGATTTTCTTCTCTGGTATGTTTGATGCACATGTATCCTTTAGCGGTACATCATTAATCATCGTAGTCAGTGTAGTACTTGAGACAATGAAGCAAGTTGAATCACAAATGCTCGTTCGTCATTATAAAGGTTTCTTAAATGACTAATGTAAAGCATTGCAATAGGGATGTACGGTAAGTCGTTACCTATTGTATTACTAACATAGGAGCTGTAGTAAAAGACACTTTTGCTTCAGCTCCTATCGTTGGTTTATTCATGACAAGGAAAAAGTTCGCCAAGCGTGCTTTTTATTGTTAAATAATAGGAGGATAATGAATACCATGAAAATTATTATGTTAGGTGCTCCAGGAGCGGGGAAAGGAACACAAGCGAAAAAAATAGCAGAAAAGTACAAAATTCCACATATTTCAACAGGAGATATCTTTCGAGCAAATATTAAGAATAATACGGAGCTCGGGGCAAAAGCGAAAGAGTATATGGACCAGGGGTTACTAGTTCCAGATGAAATTACTTTAGATATGGTTATGGATCGTTTTGCACAGGATGACTGTAAGAATGGATATGTATTGGATGGTTTTCCAAGAACAATTCCTCAGGCAGATGCTTTAAATAAAGCGCTGGTAGAGGTAGGAGAACAAATTGATTATGCTATTAATATCGAAGTTCCGGATGAATTAATTGTTTCTCGTATGTCTGGAAGAAGAGCATGTGTATCATGCGGCGGAACCTATCATGTGGTATTTACTCCTACCAAAAAGGAAGGCATCTGTGATGCTTGTGGAGGAGAGCTGATCATACGTGATGACGATAAGCCAGAAACGGTAGCAAAACGTCTTAACGTATATCATAATCAGACACAACCGTTAATAAATTATTATCATGGACTCGGGCTATTAGAGGAAGTGGATGGTACGAAGGACGCATTAGAAGTATTCGAAGATATTATCGGCATTCTTGGGAAAGTAGCACAGTAAATAGCGAGTTACGAAAAAGAAGCAGAATCACGAATTTGAGCTTTCGCCCAAATTCGCAGGCTTGTGACAGAATGGAGATTACGAATGTCAGTAACAATTAAATCTGCAAAAGAAATAGAGTTAATGAGAGAAGCTGGGAAAATTCTAGCCGAAGTGCACGATGCACTGGAACAAATGATAAAGCCTGGCATCTCTACTCTCGATATTGATAAACTAGCAACAGAAAAAATACGTTCCTTTGGATGTACTCCATCCTTTCTAAATTATAATGGATATCCAGCTTCGGTATGTGTATCATTAAATGATGAAGTAGTTCATGGAATTCCAAAGAAAAGTCGCATTATAAAAGAAGGCGATATCGTTAGTCTAGATGCTGGAGTTATCTATCAGGGCTATCATTCTGACGCAGCGAGAACCATAGCGGTTGGAAATGTGTCGAAAGAGGCCGAACTGCTGATTAATGTTACAAAGCAAAGCTTTTTTGAAGGTATGAAATATGCAAAAGAAGGTAATCATCTACATGATATCTCTGCTGCTATTGAGGACTATGTAATCGCTCATGGATTTACCTGTGTTAAAGACCTAGTGGGGCATGGAATAGGAACACAGATGCATGAGGATCCACAGATACCAAACTTCAGACAAAAGAGAAGGGGTATTCGGTTGGAGCCTGGTATGACTCTTGCTATTGAACCAATGGTGAATGCAGGAAGCCATGAAGTGTGGTGCTTAGAAGATGATTGGACGATAGCGACTCAGGACGGAAGTCTGTCCGCGCACTATGAAAATACAATCGTAATAACAACCGGAGAACCGGAAATATTGTCACTGAGATGGTAGTAATTTTTGCTAACTAGCAAATATACCATCGTTATAATTTGGCGCTAAATAGCCAGAATGGAGGTTAGGATGTCAAAGACCGATGTTGTAGAAATTGAAGGAACCGTAATTGAGAAACTACCAAACGCAATGTTTTCAGTAGAACTTGAGAACGGACACAGAGTGTTGGCCCATATCAGTGGAAAGCTTAGAATGAACTTCATTAAAATTGTGCCTGGTGATAAGGTAACTTTAGAGTTGTCCCCATACGATTTAACGAAGGGTAGAATTATCTGGAGAGATAAATAAGTAGCGAAAGAAGGTTGAAGTTAGTACAATTCAACCATAACTTCTGTCAATTTTGTGGGCAAGCCCACAGTAATACAAGCAAGAAAATTAAGAATAATTTTCTCGAAATTTATAGAAAAAATACTACTTGCTATTATAGTTTACACATGATATAATATAAGACGGACTTTTTTGAAAGGAGTGAATTGTCAATGAAGGTTAGATCTTCAGTTAAACCAATTTGCGAAAAATGTAAAATCATTAAAAGAAAGGGCGCAATCAGAGTTATCTGTGAGAACCCAAAACACAAACAAAGACAAGGCTAATTCAATTAATCTGTGCGATTAATTGTTTCCATAGAGTGCATTTTGTACTTATATAGAAATAGTTCTTGCTTTCTGTGTTACAATCACCTGTACTAGGAGTCTGAAAAAAATTTAGGCCCTAAGTCAAATATTGCGGCACTGCTCTTATTATAGAGAGTGAACCGACAGGTATTATTGTGATATTGTGGGTCAAAGTGAATCTTTGATTTTAGAGTTAGGTGTCATTATCATCTACTCTTTCAGTACATTCGCAATGTATTGTCACAATTTAAAGCGGCTGACGTAATGACATCCGCTAGAGGTGTCTTTTTTTATGGGAATTACTACCCTAAGAACATTCTCGCGTTGACACACCAGGGTGTGTTGTTCATTACGCTTATTTAAGAGGGGTAGGACGTTGTCTTATCCTAGGTAAGAGTTTATCTAAACTTTTACCGACAACCAGTTCCTAAGTGGAATTTCGGTTGTTGAAGGTAACTTATATGATAAGAGCTGGAACATAAGGTATACATTTCACTTGTCCTTAGGGACATGATACCAAGATGTCTTGCTCAATACAATTAACGGAGGTGCAATGGTCACATGGCTCGTATTAGTGGTGTAGACTTACCAAGAGAGAAACGTGTAGAAATCGGACTTACTTATGTATATGGTATCGGTAGAGTAAGCTCCAACCGTATCCTTGCTAAAGCTGGAGTTAACCCAGACACTCGTGTTAGAGATTTAACTGACGAAGAAGTGGCAAAGATTCGTGATGTCATCGATGAGACAATGTTAGTAGAAGGTGACTTAAGAAGAGAAATCGCTCTTAACATCAAGAGATTACAGGAAATCGGATGCTATAGAGGAATCCGTCACAGAAAAGGTCTTCCAGTTCGTGGACAGAAGACTAAAACAAACGCTAGAACTAGAAAAGGTCCTAAGCGTACTGTTGCTAATAAGAAGAAATAGTCTCATGTAGTATAACATGAGCCATTTATTACGATGTAAAAAATCCAATAGGAGGGTTTGAAATGGCTAAGAAGATAGCAGCTAAAAAAGTGACAAAGAAGCGTGTTAAAAAGAACGTCGATCGTGGACAGGCACATATTCAGTCATCTTTTAATAATACAATTGTTACCTTAACAGACGCTGAAGGTAACGCTCTTTCATGGGCAAGTGCAGGTGGATTAGGATTTAGAGGTTCTAGAAAGTCAACTCCATATGCAGCGCAGATGGCAGCTGAAACTGCAGCTAAGGCAGCTTTAGTTCATGGTTTAAGAACTGTAGAAGTTATGGTTAAGGGTCCTGGTTCAGGTAGAGAAGCAGCAATTCGTGCACTTCAGGCTTGTGGTATCGAAGTAACAAGTATTAAAGATGTTACTCCAGTTCCTCATAACGGCTGTAGACCACCAAAACGCAGAAGAGTCTAATAGGAGGTAAATTAAGATGGCAAGAGATATGAGTCCTGTTTTAAAGAGATGTAGAGCTCTTGGTCTTGAACCAACATTTTTGGGAATTGACAAGAAGTCTAATAGAAACTTTGCGAGAGCGGGTAAAAAAGTTAGTGAGTACGGTACTCAGTTAAGAGAAAAACAAAAGGCAAAATTCATCTATGGTGTATTAGAGAAGCCTTTCAGAAACAACTTCGATAAAGCTAAGAAGTTAAAATACGGTACAACCGGTGAGAATTTAATGATTCTCCTTGAGTTAAGACTTGATAATGTTATGTTCCGTATGGGATATGGCAGAACAAGAACAGAGGCAAGACAGATTGTTGACCATAAGCACGTATTAGTTAACGGCAAGTGTGTAAATATTCCTTCTTACCAGGTAAAAGCTGGCGATGTTATTTCTATTAAAGAAAAATGTAAGTCTGCTCAGAGATACAAAGATATTTTAGAAGTAACCGATGGAAGAACTGTACCAGCATGGTTAGAAGCTGATCATGAGAATTTAACAGGTACTGTAAAGGAAATCCCTACAAGAGATCAAATTGATGTTCCTGTAAACGAAGTGCTTATCGTCGAGTTGTACTCTAAATAATAAGAAGCAAATAACCTATTATTTTTCTTATGTTTGGAATACCCTCAAAAAAACCCATAAGGAGGGTCTACTGTGTTTGATTTTGAAAAACCAAAAATTGAGATAGCTGACATTTCAGAAGATAAGAAATATGGCCGATTTGTTGTCGAGCCCCTTGAGAGAGGATATGGTACAACACTTGGCAATTCTTTGAGAAGAATTATGCTTTCATCTTTACCTGGTGCTGCTGTCAGTCAAGTTAAAATTGACGGCGTTGTTCATGAATTCTCTCCAATTCCTGGTGTTAAGGAAGATGTGACTGAAATTATTATGAACATTAAGAGCCTAGCAATTAAAAACACAAGCGAGACGAATGAGCCAAAGACTGCTTATATTGAGTTCGAAGGCGAAGGCGTGGTTAGAGCAGGCGATATCCAAGCAGATCCTGATATTGAGATATTAAATCCAGAATTAGTAATTGCAACTTTAAACGGTGGCTCTGATAGCAAACTGTATATTGAGTTAACAATTACAAAAGGCAGAGGTTATATCAGTGCAGATAAGAATAAAAACGATGATTTACCAATCGGTGTAATCGCAGTGGATTCTATTTACACTCCTGTTGAGCGTGTTAATTTAACAGTTGAAAATACTCGTGTTGGTCAGATTACCGATTTCGATAAACTGACACTTGATGTATTTACAAACGGAACCTTAGGTCCAGATGAAGCTGTTAGCTTGGCTGCAAAAGTATTAAGCGAGCACTTAAACTCCTTCATTGATCTTTCCGAGAATGCTAAGACTGCTGAAGTCATGGTAGAGAAGGAAGACAATGAAAAAGAAAAAGTGTTAGAGATGAATATCGATGAGTTAGAATTGTCTGTTCGTTCTTACAACTGTTTGAAGAGAGCGGGAATTAATACTGTCGAAGAATTATGTAACAGAACTTCTGAAGATATGATGAAGGTAAGAAACCTTGGACGTAAGTCATTAGAAGAAGTATTAGCTAAGCTCAAAGAGCTTGGATTATCATTAAATTTGAGCGACGATTAAGTTCGAAGCTAAGGAGGTTAAAAAATGGCAGGCTACAGAAAACTTGGAAGAACTTCAAGTCAGAGAAAAGCATTGTTAAGAAATCAAGTAACCAATCTCTTATACAATGGCAAGATTGTAACTACCGAGGCAAAAGCGAAAGAAATTCGTAGAATTGCTGAAGGTATGATTGCTCTTGCTGTTAAAGAGAAGGATAACTTTGAAACTGTTACAGTAACTGCTAAGGTTGCTCGTAAAGATAAAGATGGTAAGAGAGTAAAGGAAGTTGTGAATGGTAAGAAAGTAGACGTTTATGATAGCGTTGAAAAGACTATTCAGAAGGATAAGGCATCCAGACTTCACGCTAGAAGAAAGATGTTAGCTTACCTTTACCCTGTAACTGAAGTTCCAGCAGAAGCTGCAGGAAAGAAGAAAAACACAAAGGAAGTTGATTTAACTGAAAAGTTATTCAACGAAATCGCTCCTAAGTATGTTAGCCGTAATGGTGGTTACACAAGAATCATCAAGATCGGTCAACGTAAGGGCGATGCTGCTATGGAAGTTTTAATTGAGCTTGTTTAATTTCTAATAAAGCAGTACCTTTGTCACAGTAAGTATTATTTTTATAAACTTATTGTGAGATAACATAGGAATAGTTGGACTGCCTCGAAGTGATTCGGGGCAGTTTTTTGATTTACAAGAAATTGCACCACAATTTTCTATAAATCAAAAAACTCTTATAATTAATGTTTTAACTATTGATTATGCCATAAACTAAATATCATAAAGGCTAGATTTCGTTACTTGCTTGAAAAATTCATTGCAAAGTTATCCAGAATACAATACAATGTAAATTGACATTCGACAATAATACTATAAGAAATGAGATATGCTATATGAGAATGATAGATGCTAAAAATTTAGTATTTGAATATATTCGTCGTGATGAAGAAGGAAATGTTGAGGCGATTAATCGAGCACTTGATGAAGTTACCTTAGATGTTTCAGAAGGTGACTTTGTCGCTATACTAGGACATAATGGATCCGGTAAATCCACGATGGCAAAACACATCAATGCTATCTTGATACCTAGCGAAGGAACACTTTATGTCAACGGATTTGATACAAAGGATGAGGAAAAAATCTGGGATATAAGACAATCAGCAGGTATGGTATTTCAAAATCCAGACAATCAGATTATTGCTACCGTAGTTGAAGAGGACGTAGGATTTGGTCCTGAAAATCTTGGTGTACCTACAGAAGAGATATGGCAAAGAGTAGAAGAAAGTCTAAAAGCTGTTGGAATGTATGAATACCGAAGCCATTCTCCGAATAAATTGTCTGGTGGTCAAAAGCAGAGGGTTGCAATAGCAGGTATTATGGCGATGCGTCCAAAGTGTATCATTTTAGATGAGCCGACAGCAATGCTAGATCCGAATGGAAGAAAAGAAGTTATCAAAACAATAAGAGATTTAAATAAAAAGGAAAAAGTAACAGTATTATTGATAACACACTATATGGATGAAGTAATTCATGCGGATAAGGTGATTGTTATGGATTCCGGTAAAGTTGTAATGCAGGGAACTCCGCGAGAAATTTTTAGCCAGGTTGATAAGTTAAAGAGATATCGCTTGGATGTACCTCAGGTTACAGAACTTGCATACGAATTAAAGAAACAGGGAATGCCGCTTCCGGATGGTATTCTAACTAGAGAAGAGTTCGTAGAGGCAATGATGGAGGTACGCAATGGCGCTTTTACTAGATAACGTAAGCTATGTTTATGGTGGCGGTACTGCTTATGAAAAACAGGCATTAAAAAATATTAATCTTGAAATTCCAGATGGACAATTTATTGGTTTAATTGGACATACTGGTTCTGGTAAATCAACATTAATTCAGCATTTAAATGGCTTGATGAAACCATCAAACGGTACAGTGTACTTTAATGGAGCTGATATTGGTGCAGAGAATTTTCATAAGAAGGAATTACGTAGTAAGGTTGGTTTAGTATTTCAGTATCCGGAGCATCAGTTATTTGAAACTACAGTGCTAAAAGATGTTCAATTTGGACCTAAAAACTTAGATTTACCTCAACTCGAGGTTGATTTAAGGGCATACGATGCGCTTAAGATGGTAGGTATCACAGATGATTTGTACGATGCGTCCCCATTTGAATTATCAGGTGGACAAAAAAGAAGGGTAGCTATCGCTGGAGTCTTGGCGATGAAGCCTGAAGTATTAATTTTAGATGAGCCAACCGCTGGTCTTGACCCTATGGGTAGAGATGAGATATTAGACCAAATCGAGAAAATTCATAAAGAGAGAAAAATTACCGTAATATTAGTTTCTCACAGTATGGAGGATGTTGCAAAATACGTTGATAGAATTATTGTCATGAATAAAGGGGAGATTGCCTATGATGGTACTCCAAAGACAGTATTTTCACATTATAAAGAGCTTGAGAAAATTGGGCTTGCTGCTCCATCGGTAACCTATGTCATGCATGACCTTAATCAGATGCGAATCCCGGTATCAACGGATGCTACAACCGTGGAAGAGGCAAAGTTAGAGATTCTTGATTGGTGGCAACAAGAAAGGATAATTCGATGATTAGAGATATCACGATAGGACAATATTACCCTTCTGGCTCCATCATACATCGTTTAGATCCAAGAGTTAAACTAATTGGGACAATAGTGTATATTGTATCCATGTTTCTATTCGATACATTTTGGGGTTACCTTGTAACAGGGTTATTTTTGTTTGGTGTAATTAAGGCATCTAAGGTGCCTTTAAAATATATTGTAAAAGGACTCAAATCCGTAATTATATTGTTACTTTTTACGGTAAGCTTTAATCTGTTTTTGACACCCGGTGAACATGTATTAGTGCATTTTGGATTTATCATAATTACCACGGAGGGTATTCGATTTGCAATTTTTATGGGGCTTCGTTTGGTTCTATTAATCTTAGGTTCGTCCTTAATGACATTTACCACAACGCCAAACGAACTAACGGATGGGATTGAACGATTACTTGGATTCTTAAAGGTGTTACACGTACCAGTACATGAGGTGGCTATGATGATGTCCATCGCGCTTCGTTTCATTCCAATTTTATTGGAGGAAACTGATAAGATTATGAAGGCACAACAGGCACGTGGAGCGGATTTCGAAACTGGGAGCTTAATAAAAAGAGCTAAAGCAATGGTACCAATTTTGGTTCCTTTGTTTATCTCGGCATTTCGTCGTGCAGGAGACCTTGCTATGGCAATGGAGGCACGCTGTTATCGTGGAGGTAAGGGTAGGACAAAGATGAAGCCTTTAAAGTATAAGCCGAAGGATGCGGTAGCTTTTTGTGTATATGTAGTTTATATCGTCACCATCTTAGGTGTAGATCGATACTTACCTATGATATAGTGTGAAGTAGTAAAAAAATATGAATTAGTTTTCTAAGATTATTTATGATAGTATTATATGAGTGAGCAAATAGGTTCGCAATATTAATTAAGCTTCGCGTGTATATATAAAGCATTTTCACTTAATTTTAGTTGTAATAATGGTAGGAAAATCATTTGAAAAATAAGATTTGATTCATCAAGAAAGTTTTGTGCTTGTGCAATTTAGCACATACTTTAAATGTGTATAAGGCATATGTAGGAATGGGAGATTTTTGTGAAAAGAGTACTGTTAAAGGTAGCTTACGATGGAACGAATTATTGTGGCTGGCAGGTACAGCCGAATGCGAAAACCATCGAAGGTGTGTTGAATGAATGTTTAACTAAATTATTAAAAGAAGAGATTGTAGTGGTAGGTGCAAGCAGAACTGATGCTGGTGTACATGCTTATGGCAATGTCGCTGTATTTGATACTAATTCGAGAATTCCCGCAGAAAAACTATCGTATGCATTAAATGCACATTTACCAGAAGATATCGTGATTCAAGCTTCTATGGAGGTTGCGCCCGATTTTCATCCAAGGTATTGTGATACAAGAAAAACTTATGAATATCGGATCTATAACGCAACTTTCCCGCTTCCAACAAACCGGAGATATGCTCATTTTGTATATTACGATTTGGACTTAGAAGCAATGAGAAAAGCAGCGTCTTATTTAATTGGGGAGCATGACTTTGTAAGCTTTTGCTCTGCTAATACACAGGTAAAAGATACAACAAGGACAATTTATGATATTCAAATAGAGAAGGAACGAGAGCTTATCGTGATTCGTATTAAGGGAAATGGATTTCTTTATAATATGGTACGAATCATTACTGGTACACTCATTCAGGTTGGTACTCACCAATGGGAATCAGAACGAGTATTAGAAGCTCTTACAAAAAAAGATCGACAAGCTGCTGGACCTACTGCACCAGCTAAAGGGCTAACACTGGTGGAAATAGAATATTTATAAGAGGATATATACACCTATAGACTATAGGTCGTTCGGAATCTCCTCAAATTCCAATGTTGTATAATCATTTCCGTACATGACGCCTTGCGCAATTACTTTGTTATCATGTAAAATGAAATATGCATTTCGTTGTTGCCCTTCTCGTAGCAAATAGGCTATATATGTGCTACCGTTTCCTAGGTCTTTTATAGTAGTTGGCAGACCTAAATAAGCTGTCAAGTCTTTATAGCTCTCACCATTGTCAGTATAAAACATTGTGGCGTACAGTCCGCTCAAATTATCATTTTTCTCAGCTATCGGATTGTTGAAATAATAA
Source organism: Lachnoclostridium sp. (assembly GCF_031997925.1). Lineage (NCBI taxonomy): Bacteria > Bacillati > Bacillota > Clostridia > Lachnospirales > Lachnospiraceae > Lachnoclostridium > Lachnoclostridium sp. Next base: position 194,589 of record NZ_DAMADT010000003.1, read on the forward strand.
ATTACAGTATGGCCAGGATTATCGATTATCCAATTATCTGGTGGGAACAGCTTATAGCTTTTACCAAGCTCCCCGTATATCCAGATAACGGAGCCATCCGATTGTTTCAATATCTTATCCGGTTCACCGTTACGGTATGAGACATCTTCGAAGTTCGCGCCTAAATAAATCCTTGAGTAATGTGCAAAATAAAATTCAGATAGTTGAAGGTTTGCTGCCAGCAAATCATACAATTCAGCGCAGCTTATATCAAACGGTGATATCTGCCCGAAACGCTTGTGTAAATCATCAATCGTGAATGAATTAACGCTGCTAAGCTTATGAAGATCATCGTAAAGCAGCATATTGACCTTTTTAAGTCCTTTCATAGCGGAAAACAGCAGCAGTGCGTTGTTTTCCTTCACACTTTCAGGGAAGGTATCTAAACCATTTCCACCTCGATTGTAATTATTATAGTCAAACTCATACACAATGTTGATTTCATTGTCCGGTTCCAAAGAAAATGAGATATATTTCTGATAAGCTAGTAGAGGTAAGGATTCTACAAGCTGGCTTATCTGTTCGCTATTCACTCCAAAGGAGGTACGATTGTTAATAACATCTGAGACAAGCTTTTTTGTATAACCCAGACTCGTTAATAATTTGTTTTCATCACGGTTATCTTTGTTATTTACTTTACTCATCGTAAATCCTGCCAACAACACTGTCACCAATACGACAGCTGCTATGATAATTACACGCGATGATTTCCTGAAACTTAGCATGTTTTAATCCTCCTAAATAAATTTATTTTTTATGCCCATATTATTTCTAAAGGCATCTCTTCTTATATGTTGGTGTTACTGTTCTATTGAACTTCTATTATTCGCCAATCCAGACAATTTATTTCCATTTCCTATACTTTATCAACAAAGGAGGAAAACCATTCTTTTTTTAATTATAATTGGCGAATCAAATAACTTCAACCCTTAGTTCATTCTATACAAAGAACGTGGTAGCAGTTCAGCCACCCTAATTACTTACAATGTGACCATAGGCTGAGCTGTAGCAGAATGTGGAATAAACTCTAAAATACATAAAAACTCCAGTGTATCAATGATAGTCATTTTGAAAATGACTATTCACCACACCAAATCAGAAAATTTTAAAATTTACATAAAAATCAGTAGAATCCTGCTTGACACCAACTATTTTGTACTATATAATACACGAAGTGACTTAAATTAACCGCAAATGGTCTGAAAGCCATGAAATAGGGGCGTTTAGCGAATCGAAACATCAAAGCGGATTATGAAGGTCCGCTTAATAAAATACGAAATTATATTAAGGAGGTAAACCAATGAAAAGCTTTATGGCAAGTCCAGCAACTATTGAAAGAAAATGGTATGTAGTTGACGCTACAGGACATACATTAGGACGTCTCTCTTCTGAGATCGCAAAAGTTTTAAGAGGTAAGAACAAGGCAATCTATACACCACACATCGATACAGGTGATTACGTAATCGTTGTCAATGCTGACAAGATTAAGGTAACAGGTAAGAAGATGGATCAGAAGATCTACTTCAGCCACTCTGATTATCCAGGTGGAGTAAGAGAAACTACATTAAAAGAAATGTTAGCAAAGAAGCCTGAAGATGTTATCACTCTTGCAGTGAAAGGCATGCTTCCAAAGGGACCTTTAGGAAGATCTATGTTAAACAAATTACACGTATACGCTGGTCCAGAGCATAACAACGCAGCTCAGAAACCAGAAGTACTTGAAATCAAATACTAATTCGGACTGAAAGGAGGAAATAACATTGGCTAAAGCAAAATATTACGGAACTGGTAGAAGAAAAAGTAGTATCGCTAGAGTTTACCTTGTACCTGGTACAGGTAAAGTAACAATAAATAAAAGAGATATGGATGCATATTTCGGTCTTGAGACATTAAAGCTTATCGCTCGTCAACCACTTGTATTAACAGAGACAGCTGATAAGTTCGATGTACTTGTTAACGTTCATGGTGGTGGTTTTACAGGTCAGGCAGGTGCTATCAGACATGGTATCTCCAGAGCCCTTTTACAGGCAGACGCTGATTACCGTCCAGCATTAAAGAAGGCAGGTTTCTTAACAAGAGATCCAAGAATGAAGGAAAGAAAGAAGTACGGCTTAAAAGCAGCTCGTCGTGCTCCACAGTTCTCCAAGAGATAATTTGCGGTCAACGCATTTATCAAGAAATGCCCGATTTTACAAGGGTTACAGACGTTGTGGAATGTTGTCAAACGCACTGGAATTTACTCTGTGTGCAACACGTTTGCAACAGGTGTGCAACAAAAATATTAGTAATAATTATAGGACATTTTTCAGTGAAGCGATTCGCTGGAAAGTGTCCTTTTTTCGTGTGATCTTAATTTAGTCCATCGACTAGCTCCTTAATATCAAACAGAGTATAAACATTCTCTATGAGTGTCATTGCTCCAGAGTGTCCTAAAGTCTTCTTGATAATCTTCTGATCCACACCAGCTTCCGCTAACATAGAAATACAGGAATGTCGGCTACAGTGAGGTGTGTGGTCAATCTTTAGCTGTTCCATCAATGGTTGGAAGTAGCTGTCATAATAGTTATAGAACTAAATAAACTTTAATAGAATCGTAACTGATGATATAATAATGCTATTAATTGGAATTACGAGAAGAACTGTTGTATAGCAAATTAAAAGAAAACGGGAGGTAACATGGACAGTATCTATAAGTTTTGTGCAAATGAGATTCCTAATGTCAATTTGACTAAAACAGGAAAAAAGTTAAAGGAATTACGGATTAGTGCTAATTTCACAGTGGAACAATTACAAAGGGTATTTGGATTCAATAACCCTACAACAATCTACAAATGGGAAGCAGGGCGGTGTTTGCCAGATATAAACAATATGTTTGTTCTAAAAGAATTATATAAGGTATCCTTAGAAAGCATCTATGTACTCGATAATGAGCCAGAGATGCTTTTTTTATCTGTTATTTATCTTATTCATGTTAGAATTAAACTATAAGTTTATAGATATTCGCAGGTTAATCAGATAAGATAATTCTTAGGTACATTTTAACAAAATGGAATTGGAGGAGGTTATTAGTGAGGCTGAGCAATATTATGAGTTATATTTAATGGATATTGTAGGGGTAGTACATTTAGTTTAATTTGCTAGAAATTTATATGAAAACAAGAATCATTGAGGAGGACAGAATTTTGAAAAAAATATCAGTAACATATAATGAAACAGAATGGCTATATGCACCAGAAGAATTGTATTGCAACATTGATGGATGTCAGCGAAAACTTCAGCTAATTATTCCATACCGAAGAGAATGGAAAGAGGACACCAGATATCCGGTTGTTTTATATGTACCTGGTGCTGCATGGCATAGACAGGAAATGTACAATGACATACCGAAGGTATGCAAATTGGCAGAGCATGAAATTGTGATTGCTATGGTGCAGCATCGAGAGTGCGATATTTCTATTTTTCCAGCTCAAATTGAAGATATACACCGAGCAGCATGCTATTTATTGGAGAACGCTCAGAGATTTCATATAGATCCTTCGCGAATATTCTTGGCTGGACATTCTGCGGGAGGTCATGTTGCATTGATGGCGGCTTTTACTAAGGCAAATGGTGTGTGGGGACCAGAAACAGTAGGTATGAAGGATTACGAAATAAAAGGTGTTATTGCTCAAGCAGCACCATCTGATTTAATGTTATGCCAGAAGGAACAGCTACCATTTTGGATGAAGATAAGACCTACTGCAGAATTGTTAGGAGTTGAACGAGTAGAGGAACATCCGGAGCTTGCAAAGCAGGGATCCTGTGAAATGTATATAAGAGAGAGCCTACCGTTGCCGCCCGTGGTTCTATTGCATGGAGATCAGGATTGTATTGTATCAGTAGAGCACAGTAGAAATCTGTATCAGGTATTAAAAGATAAAAAGAAATCAGTTGAATATTATGAACTAGAGGGCGTGGGGCATAGCGGAAATGCTTTTTGGTCGGAGGAAGTTTTAGAAATAATTAGAGACTTTTGCTATGATGAAGCCTAGCAACTGTCATGTTGTTGTGGGCTTTGCAGGAAGATGTGCCAAAGAATATAAGCGGGCGATGGATAAAGGGACAAGAAATGGAAAATCCTATGTGATTTATGGACAAAAATGGGATTTTATGAGATAATAAACAATATTATTGTGGAGGTGCTACAATGTGGTTTGTATGGCTTTTAGGAGTTATTATTCGGGGCGTTATTTGGGGATGTGCGACAAATGCTGTTGTTAATAACAAAGGTTATAATGAGAATTGGTTCTGGTGGGGCTTTTTCTTTGGCTTTATAGCGTTAATTGTTGCTTTGACAAAACCAGAGTGCTATAGCAGCTATGATTATCAGTCATCTTCGCTACTTAGTCAGGCGGCACAAGAAGAAAGCGGAAAAAGAATGCTTCGCAATGATGGTTGGAAATGTCAGTGTGGTAGAGTTAATCCAAGTTATACGGGAACTTGTGCTTGTGGACTTTCAAAAGATATGGTAGATGAGCAGAAAAAGAAAGCTGAGGAAGAGAGAAAGAAAGCTGAGGAAGAGAAAAAATCACAAGAAAAACTTGCAGAAGATAATTTGAAACTTGATAATTTGAAAAAAATGAAGGAATTATTAGACGTAGGTGCTATTAATCAAGAAGAGTATGATACAAAGAAAAAACAATTATTAGACATATAATTAGCCCAAAAGACTTCGCTAAAATGGCGAAGTCTTTTTAATAACAATTTATAAAGTGTGTCGCCAGAATTTTGGACTTTCACTTTAAAACTAAGTCCAATCAGTAAACCGCTATACGATTTTAAGTTTTTTTTCATATTATTCTCATCCATATGTTTTCCTCCTTGACTAATGGAGCTACTCCATACTTTATAATACCTGTAGTTATAAAAATATACAATGGTTATGAAGTGAAATTAACCAAGCCATTGCATAGAATACAATGGCACGCTGTGGTTCCAATGAATAGTGTTGCAGACAGAATTGAAGAAGAGAGAGGGTTTTTACGTGAAGCTTTAGCAGACACTCCACAAAAAGGACAGGCTTTAATTAATTATTAAGCTCCATGTATTTTAAAAGCAAATCAAAACAGGATTCTCTTGTGAACAGAACATTAATATAGAATAATTAGTTTGAATCACTTATAATTATTACGCCAATCACTTATGTGGTTGGCGTTTTGTGCGACAGTGAGTTGCTTTTCGGTCAAAAGTAGTGAGTGGTTGTCTAAATTATGAAGATAAAAGAAGGTTTTATATCATAGTGAATAAGCTATGCAATAAAACTTTCTTTTTGCTAATTACAATTGGAACAGATAGAAATTACGGGAGCCTAGAGTAGCTAAGCACTTAGTTATTTGACTTAGGTATAATTTTTAACATTAATATTAAAATAATGCGTAATTATATTGTTGACTAACCAGTCAACAGTTGGTAGAATGATAACAGACCAGATGGTCTATAAATATCTGTAAGGAATCGATTCATTTAGCAAAGCTTAAATCAACTGGTAGTTTAAAGCTTTCGTAGTTTAGGTATAAACGAACGGAATGATACTAAGAAAAGAGGTGCATAATGAAGAAAGAGGAAAAAACAGAATTAACAAGGGAAAAGATAATAAACGCTGCAAACTTTGAGTTCGGAACAAAAGGATATGAAGGGGCATCCCTAAATAATATATGCAACGATAACGGTATATCCAAAGGTCTTATCTACCATAATTTCAAAAGCAAAGATGAGATATATTTGCTTTGTGTAAGAAGATGCTTTGATACGATTACGGCATATTTACAGGAACTAAACGTGGACAGTGATATGCATCAGTATATGGAAATGCGATTTCGTTTTTTCTCGGAACATCCACTTTACGCCCGAATCTTTTTTGAATCGGTTTTACAGTCACCAAAACATCTAATAGAGGATATTAAAGAATTAAAAAAGGATTTTGATGAATTGAATATCAAAATCTATCGTTTGGCGCTATCAAAACTAACTTTGAGGGATAGCGTTACCGAACAGGAGGCAATCGAGTATTATAGCATGGTGCAGAATATGTTTCATGGTATATTTCAATACGGAGTTTTTCAAAACGATGATTTCACTGCACTTATGGATGCACATGAAACGAAGCTTGCTAAAATACTTGATTTGATGCTCTATGGAATTGCTAAGGAGGGAAAAAAATGATACTTTTATTATTAAGATTAGTAGCTGCAATTGTAATTGCGTATTTTGTTGGTAAACTAGTTTCTAAAGTTAAGTTACCAGCAATTCTTGGTTGGCTTATTGCTGGAATGATCCTTGGACCACATGCTTTTTCACTTATGAATCAAGAAATACTTGATGCCAAATGGTATGAGACAACGGTGCACATTCTAGAGTGTGCAGTAGGATTAATGATTGGTACTGAGCTTGTGTGGAAGCAAATTAAGAAGTCCGGGAAGTCAATTATTATAACGACATTGACCCAGTCGCTTGGAACCTTTCTTTTTGTATCATTGGTATTTGGAGTAGTTTTCTATTTTTCTGATATTCCTTTATACCTAGCTTTCATATTTGGTGGTATTGCTTTGGCAACTGCGCCAGCACCAGCACTTTCTATTGTAAGAGAATTTAAAACGGATGGACCTGTAACCAAAGCACTGATACCAATGGCAGCTCTTGATGATATGGTTGGTGTTGTTGTGTTTTTTACAACAATATCAATTATAGCATCAAATATTTCTGAAAAAAAATTACCTGCTTATCTGATAGTTTTAGTGGTAGTTTTACCACTTATAATTGGTGTTGTAACAGGCTTACTTGCTGGAGTTGTTTTAAAGAAAGAGCGTAAAGCACCAGCAACAATTGCATTGCTCATTGGAACCTTATTAATTGCGTCAGCTGTTGGTTTTCTATTTAATAACTATATAATGCCAAAACCAGTGTTAAACTTTATGCTAATTGGTATGGCATTTTCCGCTACTTTCGCTAATATGGTATCAGAGGAAAGACTAGAACAAATCATGGAGAATTTTAATCCAATATTAGGACTCTCAATGATTATTGTTATCTTAAATCTTGGAGCACCTCTTGATTATCATTTGATTTTGGGAGCAGGAGTATTTACCGCTATCTATATTATTGCAAGAGGCTTAGGAAAATATTTTGGAGCTTTATTCGGTGCAACAGTTACAAATTCACCAGACACTGTAAAAAAATATTTAGGATTAACACTATTACCCCATTCAGGGGTATCACTTGTATTTACAGGAATAGCTGTTTCCGTGCTTACTGCACCTGCACCAGAGTGTGCGAAAATCATACAAGGTACGATTGCAGCCGCTGCAGTTATTAATGAGATAATCGCTGTAATCATTGCTAAGAAAGGATTTGAATGGGCAGGAGAGTTTAATAAAAAAGCAGATGTTACAAATGGTTAACGCCATAAACTCTTATTCTATCCAATCTTAGACTTAATCGTACGGAACCAGCAAAAGCGCTTAAGAAGTAATAGGTAATAAATAATAAGAAGAAAAGAAAGTTTTACATTATAGCAATTAGCTATTTTGTAAAACTTTCTTTCTTAAATAAGTAAATATGAAAGAAAATTATAAATTTTCTTTCGCAAGGTATACTGAGCAGGCATGTTTTCAAGAGTAAAAAACTCTAGAAAATATTTTTAAATTATTCTTGTGCCTTTTTCACCGCATCCTCTAAGCTCATGCCATGAAATGATTGTGCATTAAATAGTCGTCCGCTTTTTTGATCATCAACAAAAGCACCGACAACAATACCTGGTATTACCGATTCTACGGAATTTGGAGCATAAGGTCCACCAAGATCAGTACGGCACCAACCTGGATCGGTTAGGTTTATTACAACATCGGTACCTTCTACTACCGAAGCTAAATCCTTGGTGAATTTATCAAGAGCTGCTTTACTTGCTGAGTATCCAGCTTGCTGAGGCTCATTTTGAATACCACTTGTTGTATTAATAATTCGTCCAAACCCTTTTTCTATCATCTTTGGTAAAAAGTGATAAGAAATCATGGCAGGGGCTATGGTATTAATCATAAAACTTGATGTAAAGTCTTCCACCGGGGTTTTAAAATAATCAGTGCGGTATGCAACCTGAACACCGGCATCATTAAAGATAAGAGATACCTCTACACCAAGGGAATCGATTTCTTCTAACATAAGTCTAACTTCATCAGGACGAAACAAATCTGCAGCTACGGAATAAGCATTGACACCAAGTTTTTTAACTTCTTCTGATACTTCATGAGTATGCTCTAATGAGCGGCTATGTAAGATGAGATTACATCCTTGATGAGCCATAAATAAGGCAATTTGATATCCTACACCTCTACTTGCACCGGTAATGAGAGCCCAACGTCCTTTAACATTAATCATACCATTCTCCCTTCCGCCGTCAAGCGACGGATCCTTTCTAATTCTGTATTCTATGCAAAAAGTATAACAAACCATACCACAAAACAATATAAGAAATATCAAAATAAATCGTATAAACCTATTGCAATAGCATCCATGATTTACTATCATTTTAATAAATGAGTAAATACTAAAATTAATTTATCGTATGAAAAAATAATTATTACTTTCATATCATGTCGGATACGATAGAAGCTAGTGATATAGCATGAATTTAAAGGTTTAAAGGGAGGGCTTATATGGAAACTAATCCGATTCTTCGATTGGATTATCCGGATCCAAATGTAATCCGTGTTGAAGATACGTATTATATGGTGAGTACAACGATGCATTTTATGCCAGGTTGTGAGATCTTGCGTTCTTATGATTTGATTCACTGGGAACACGCCACTTATGTTTATGAGGTTTTGGATAGTACACCAGCTCAGAGATTGCAGGATGAGGATAATATATACGGAAAAGGTATGTGGGCTGCTACATTTCGTTATAACAAAGGATTCTTTTATATCTTATTTGTAGCAAATGACACTAGAAAAACTTATCTCTACACGTCAAAACAGGTGATAGGACCATGGAAGAAGCAGCACGTGGAAGGATTTTATCATGATGCATCTCTTCTTTTTGACGATGATGACAGAGTTTATATAGTTTATGGGAATAAACAAATATTTATAACAGAATTAAGAGAAGATCTTCTAGGTCCTAAACTGGATGGACTTCACCGAATGATTATTTCCGAAGACTGGAACCCAATACTTGGTTATGAAGGTTCCCATATCTATAAAATACATAACAAATACTACATATTTCTTATTCATTCGGATGCAAAAGAGTGGAAACGAATTGAGGCTTGCTTTGTTTCAGATTCCTTAGATGGTACGTTTATTGGTGGAGATATACTAAATGATGATATGGGGTATCGAAACCAAGGCGTTGCGCAGGGGGGGATTGTTGATACGAAAGATGGAGAATGGTATGCCATTTTATTTCAAGATAGAGGAGCGGTTGGAAGGATTCCGGTATTAGTTCCAGTAACATGGAAGAATGATTATCCGGTGTTTGGTGAAGATGGTAAGGTACCGAAAGAGATAACGACCAATAGCCATAATCTTAAGTATATCTACCAACCCCTGGTGGGAAGTGATGATTTTATCTATGATTTCAATGGCATGGGAAAAGATAAGCTAAAGTCTTTTTGGCAGTGGAATCATGAACCTGATTCTAATTCTTGGTTTATTGATCAAGAAAAGAATGGCTATTGTATCCGTACTCAAAAGCTTGCTAAAGATATGACACAGACGAATAATACCTTAACGCAGCGAATGAAATTTCCTAGCTGTGCTGCCTTTGTCACTGTGGACGGTGCAAAGCTAAATGATGGTGATTTTGCCGGAATTGGAGCATTACAGGGATGCTTTGGCATGATAGCCTTAACTCGTGAAAATGGGAAATATTATATCTCTATGCAGGCTAGGAAGGCACCGAATACTTCTCTAGGGCAGGAATCGGAAAATGCCCATGGCATAGAGTACGCTAGAATTCCGGTGGAAAGCTCCGAAGTCACCTTAAAGCTTTCGGTTGATTTTATGAATCAGACAGATGAAGCAACATTTTATTATCTGACAGAGAATGGATTTATACAACTTGGCATCGTGCATTCCTTATACTTTAAGTTAGATCATTTTGCAGGATGCCGATTTGCATTGTTTACCTATTCTACGAAACAATATGGAGGCATCGCACGCTTTCATAATTTTGTTTATGAGTAAATAAGAGAAAGAATCGTAAGGAAGTTTAGGAAAGATAAGACTACTGTTTACAATTAATTCATTAGCTTGCTGGCTTACCTCATAATATGGTATGATAATGGGCATGAGGTCTGAGTTAGGATAGCAACATAAGTTAATGGAGGATTAGGATGCGAACAATTAGTCAATTAATAAGCGAAATCGAAGGGTTACACATCAAACCCACAGATACAGTTATGATACATACCTCTCTTAGAGCAATAGGAGAGATTGAAAACGGTGCAGAAGGGTTAATAAAGGCATTTACGGAGTATTTAAAGGATGGGCTTTTATTAATACCAACACATACATGGGCATTTATTAATGGAGATGGTCCAACGCTTGATTTAATACAACCGACAACCTGTATTGGAGCTCTACCTAATATAGCGGCATCTCACCCGCTTGGAAGAAGGTCTTACCACCCGACCCATTCAATGGCTGCGTTTGGTAGGCGGGCAGAGGAATATATTAGGGGAGAAGAGAATTCTGACACACCAGGTTCTCCAGAGGGGTGT